>JBAQER010000866.1:0-1573 GCA_049286845.1 Bradyrhizobium sp. | reverse complement strand
TCGACCGCGAGCTCAAGCCCGCGCACGATCGCTTCGCCGGCGGCCATGCCGAGCGAGCCGCCCATGAAATCGAAATCCTGCACCGCGATCACGACGCCGGCGCCCTCGAGCTTGCCGTAGCCGACCTTGATGGCGTCGTTCAGCCCGGTCCGGGCGCGCGCATCCTTGATGCGGTCGGCATATTTGCGCTCGTCGCGGAATTTCAGCGGATCGGCAGTGACCTCGGGCAGCGCCACGTCGAACCAGGTCTCGTTGTCGAAGATCGATTTCAGCCGCGCCACCGCGCCCATGCGCATGTGGTAGTTCGAGCCGGGAATCACGAATTGGTTGGCCTCGACGTCCTTGTAGAACACGAGCTGCCCGGAATCGGGGCACTTGATCCACAAATTCTCCGGCGTCTCGCGGCGCAGGATGCTGCGGATCTTCGGCCGGACGACGTTGGTGAGCCAATTCATGTTTCGCTCCGAAATGCGGTCAAATACGCATCAACTGAATTATATGGCGGCCCGGTCGTTACCCGGCAAGTCGCCGCCGACGGTCTATCTCGCCTGCAATTGTGGCTTATTCCGCAGCCTGTTTGGCTCCCCGCACGCCCTGCGCCAGGGCGGCCACGAGATCGGCCACCGCGGTAACCGTTTTCGCCGTCGCGTGGCCCTGGGCATCGAGGCTGCCAGCCAGGGCATCGACCAGCGCGGTGCCTACCACCGCGCCGTCGGCATTCTCGGCGATGCCGCGCGCCGCTTCCGGGGTCCGGATGCCGAAGCCGACGCAGACCGGCAATTGGGTGTGCCGCTTGATCCGGGCGACCGCCTCGCCCACCACGGCGGTATTGGCGCTGGCGCTGCCGGTGATGCCGGTGATCGAGACGTAATAGACAAAGCCCGACGTATTCGCGAGCACCGCGGGCAGCCGCTTGTCGTCGGTGGTCGGCGTCGCCAGCCGGATGAAATTGAGCCCGGCCCGCATCGCAGGCAGGCACAATTCGACGTCTTCCTCGGGCGGCAGATCGACGATGATCAGGCCGTCGACCCCGGCGGACTTCGCATCGACCAGGAATTTATCGACGCCGTAGATGTAGATCGGATTGTAATAGCCCATCAGCACCAGCGGTGTCGCGTTGTCCCCTTTTCGAAACTCGCGCACCATCGCCAGCGTCTTCCTCAGGGTCATGCCGGCCTTCAGCGCGCGCAAGCCGGCCGCCTGGATTGCCGGGCCGTCGGCCATCGGGTCGGTAAAGGGCATGCCGATCTCGATGATGTCGGCGCCCGCCTTCGGCAGCGCCTTGATGATCTCGAGCGAGGTCGCGGGATCGGGATCGCCGGCCATCAGGAAGGTGATGAAGGCGGAACGGCCTTGCTTCTTCAACTCGGCAAAGCGTGCGTCGATGCGGGTGGTCATTGGCGAATTCCAAAAGTGCGCGGCCCGCCGTGTGGAGAAAGGCCCCCACCCCGGCCCTCCCCCGCAAGCGGGGGAGGGAGTGCAGTTTGCCGATCCGAAACTCCGATCGAAACGAAGCGCGCTGGTGCAGCGACGGCGGTCGGTCCCCTCTCCCGCTTGCGGGGGAGGGTTAGGG
>JBAQER010000865.1:0-3726 GCA_049286845.1 Bradyrhizobium sp. | reverse complement strand
GGTAACAGCTCTCTTCGGACGTCGTCGCTATGCAATAGGTCCGCGATGGTCGGAATGCTAAAGCCAGCATGGTCCACCCCATCCCAAATCCGGCAGATTTGTGCGACTTCGTAATTGATCATCGTGTCTAGCAGCAACTGACAGCTGTCCTGCCGATATGCCGTTTTGAAAAAGTGCGAATTTACGAAAGCCTTCTTTTGTTCGTTCAGCTCCAGAATTTCGAAAAGTACACTGGAAAGCATTTTGAAACGATGCCGTGCAACGAACAGCCTCTCGACAGCCTCTAGGTGCGAAAACTCTTTTTTATCCATAAATTATCCCCGACTTGTTCAGCTCGGGCGCCAAACAGGCCCGCCGCTTCAGTATTCCCAATCCGAATAAGCGAGCGGTGAATTGTTCAGCGCCTCTCGCAAATGCTCTCAATTTGGCAAGTGTCTATCCATGAGACCTCGAAACCGATCATCATGACGTCGCACCATAAGATGCGCCATTTCATGCACGATGATGTATTCCAGGCATTCTCGGGGCTTCTTATTAGCGAGGTCCGTGTTGAGGCGGATGCTTCGGCGGTCAGGATTGCAGCTCCCCCACTTAGTCACGCCATGCGACACGATTGCTGAGCACGAGACGAAGCGCAAATTGCCTCCTTTTTAGCTTAGGGCTCATTTTGTGCAGAGCGCTTCCGCCGAAACGGATTACACCTCCTAAGAGTCGATCCTAGAGCCTGCAATAATCTCAAGTGAACTTTCTCCTATCGAATCCAAGGCCCGGCGCACATCACCAACATTCCGGCACATCTCAAACTGCCAGTGTCCAAACTTACCGGCTTCGTTAACCGCCGACACCCATCTCGAGGCAGCTTGTTGCTTCACCTCGGCAAGCGGATCATAGCCCTTGGTCTCGATGATAATGTGACGGTTAACTAAGCCCTTTACACGCACAATGAAATCAGGCTCGAATTCATGGGATTCGCCATTGTGAAGGTACGGAATAGCAAATCCTAATCCGGCGTTCTTGACGAATGCGGCGGTGACTTTGTGGCTATCAATCAAGAACGCTGCCGACTGCTCCCAACGATCGGTGTCAGCTACGACGAAATTGACGTGACTGTTGACCGCCTCGCGCACTTCGCGACTCGTCCAAAAGCTCACATCGGCGCTTGAACCAAGTTCGCGCTGCCCCCGCTCAGTAACTGGCAGTTCTGCAGCTTCGCCTGCGGTGGTATCGGGCTTGATCGCATCAACGAGCCGCTCGATCACCCATCCATAGTACGGCGACAGGAAACAATCGATCCTCTTAGCCGGCGGATCTTCGATGATCTTCTCTTTGACGTATCGTTCGACCAACTTTAACACCTGCGGGAAGAGCGCGTGGGTAGGTGCAGCGCCCGAGTTGTTGTCTCGATAGCGGCGCGTCAAGTCGCGCGCCAAATGAAATGCCAATTCTTGGATGCGGCGCTGCGAACGAAAAGCCTGAAGCGAAATCGTCTCGACTTTCCCCGGGCCCGATAGGGTGTGCCTACCGGATGCTGCCGGCACGAGGTGCTTCACGTCCACTTCGGGAGGTATCAGCGAATGGTCAAGCCGAAGCGGGGCAAGGTGGCTCCAATCTACCGTGAGTCGGCTGACCACCCGCTGCTGATAACTTTCCACGCGAGGAAAATTGATCCTGTATCGTTCTTTCTCTGGCACCGCGTGAACGTGGTGGCGCTTCTGGCGCGGCTGCCCGACGCCACCTTTGCTTTCCTTAAAAGGAATGACTTCGAAGGGAACGCCAAACACCTTGGCGACCTCCTCGGATAACTTTCCGTCTTCGTCAAAATCGGTGTAGTTCGTCCGGCGCAGCCCGCGACCGACAACTTGTTCACAAAGAAGCTGCGACATGAACGGCCGCAGCCCCACAATATGAGTCACCGTATTGCAATCCCATCCTTCAGTAAGCATGCCGACTGAGATAATGCACCTCACGTCGCGTCCTGGCGGATGAAGAGGGCGGTTAAGTTTGTTTGCAAGGTCTTCGAACCCGTCCGGATAAACCGCTCTCCCCTGACTGTCCCGAGTCCAATCCATATGCCCGACAGTATCGAGAGTGAATCGCATCCAAGCCGTTTCGTCCCCCTTTGCGACGCCGGTATCGGTCTCTTCAGCGACTTTGGTATCAACTCGGATAGTGACAATGCGCTCATCTCGATTGCGTAGCTCTGGAACTAGTGCCGGCGGAATTCCTATAGGCGGCTTATCCTCGGCTAACCATTCAAACACCACTTTCGATATGCGGGTGGTCTTGCAGATTATGATATAGACGGGAGGGCGGGGATCGTCCGGGTGCTCCGACAACCATCGCCGACGTTCCTCATCCCAAAGTCCACCAAGCATTCGAATTGGTGTGTCGGCCCACTTCAAGACGGCTTCCGGCTTTGGGTTCGCCCGTTTACCGCCTCGTTCTGCAGCGGTAAGCTTCGGCAATATCCAACGCCAGATGTTAAAGTAGCCGGGGATTTCTGCTCCGCTAGTGTCGCGTACTGCAAGCTGCGGTATCTTCACCAAACCCGATTCTATGGCGTCCGTCAGTCCGAAGTCGCTTACGACCCAGGGAAACACTGTATTCGTGGCATTGCCGACACGGGCGATATAGTACGGCGTCGCAGATAGGTCGATACAGAGATTAATACCGCGGTGCTTATGGATTTTATCGAGCCCCTCCACCCACACGGTGGCCTCGCGAACGAAATATTCGTCGGCATCGTCGTCTTCGCTGTCGTCCACCTCTTCGTCGTCTTCGCGTGCATTTCGAATGCGGTAGGCGTGGTGGGCTTCGTCATTAAAAACTAGCACGTTGCCTTTTGAGCCTATGCCCCGCCCAAGAACTCGGTTTAGAAGTGCGGTGTCGCTTTCAACATAGCGCACGGCTTCGACTTTGACTTCTTTAAGCGAGCCGTCCTCTTCGCGAACCTCCTCAAGAACTGTCAGAATGCCGGCGGCTGTCTGTTTGTCGAGGTCCGACAATGTAATGTAACGGGCCCCCCGCATTGTCGTGGTCTTAGCTGCGACCTTGATCGTCTCACGCGTCCGTACTTCCACGCCGGCTCTCGTTACTCTTGCTGACGTACCACCAACATTTGCGGACTGCGGTTCAAACACATGCCAGTTCACAATGAAGATCCGGCCTTGTGCAAGGTCTGGCATCATGCGTTCTGGCACAAGGTCACGCGTCCGGTAGAGACTAGCCGGCCCGCGTAGCGGATCAAGCTCGGCTAGGCGATTTCGAATCGTGACGTTCGGGCAGATCGCTACCACCGTATCGGAAAAGCGAGCGTCGGCACGATTCGCGACTTTGTTCAAAATAGACCACGCTGCCAGCATTCCCATCACGGTGGTCTTGCCCGATCCGGTGGCCATCTTCGCGCACAGGCGGCGGAAGGCCTTAAAGCCATCGGCCTGCCGTTCGGCACTTGGTTCGTCGCGTGGAACTTCGACCCCCTGTAGAAAGTCAGATCGAGCTTCGACGAGAAAAATTACTGTTTCGGCCGCTTCCCGCTGCGCGAAGAACAAGCGATGTTGGCGGCCTTCGCGCGCCCAGTATTCAATCAACTCGCGCGTACTGCAAAATCGCGCGCAATAGTGACCCCCTGAGGGGCAATTTTCGCGTCCAGTAACGACCCCCTTTGACGTTGTGTGTCAGCGTCCTTCCCTTTGGCCTCAGTCGGCTGGGAAGGGCTGATGGGGA
>JBAQER010000864.1:0-4150 GCA_049286845.1 Bradyrhizobium sp. | reverse complement strand
GTGGGCGTGAGATCGTATGCCGGCGAGAGCTTCCAATCCACGTACATAGCCATGAGGGCGTGATTTCGCGGATGATCGTCGGTGTTCGAAATCAGCGCGTTAAAGCACATTCTCCGGAACAGCTCGGCAGCGTCGGCACGGGGAATGGCGGAGACCCGCCGCAGATCCTCGGCCAGAAGCACGTATGACCATCGATCGCGCGTGTCATGCCCCTCTTCTGCTCGCAGAAGGGTCAACCCACTCAGCATGCGCGCCCGCAAATATCCGGCGTCGGTGCGCTCGCGATCAAAGCGCTTGACCATCAGTACGTCGCGGCCGCCCACCCTGACCACCTTGCTTTCCGCGGTCGTGATGCCGCAGGAGCGCGCGAGCACGAGCATCGCATGCTCAGCTCGTGCACTCTTCCATTTGTCATCGTTCCGGTTGAATTTGGCGATCCACAATCCTTCGTTATCTTCGACTACAGCCTTGGGGCGCGCTCCGCCCATCGAGGTACCGACCAGCATCAGGTCCTCGATCTGCGCCGCGTCTGCGTCGTTCTGCACGTCTTCCTTGGCGACAATGGCATCCGCAGCTTCCTGAAGGCGGGCCAGTTGAAGCGTTTTGTTGAAGTCGCGTTTGGGCGCGGGCGGTTGCTGGTTCAACCCGAAGCCCAACGCGCCGGCGCGGTCGTCGGGTGAATGCAGGAGGTAATCCATTTCGTTCAACTGCGCTGCGCCGACATGTCGCTCAATAACCCGGCGGCCCCAGTAGTCGGGGCTGGCATCGCGTAACGCGCCGAATATGCCCTTCATCCCGGTTGTCTCGTAGGTCCGATCTGACAGCTTCAATTCGATCGGATCGATGGGGACTGCGTCGGCGCGCGCGAGATACGTACGGCCGTACACGAGGCGGCCCGTTGCGATACCGCGTCGGTCCGCGGTCAGCTCAAAACGCGCCGCAGTTACCGGCGTAATCTGCCCGGGCAGCGTGATGTACACGAAGCATTCGGTCGGCGTGGGTTTAGAAATCATTGTCCAACCCTTTCGGACGGCGGGCATGAACGCGGTCGCGCGTCAACGCAAGGCGCTGGCCTTCCTGATCGAGAGTTGGATCTGCCACTTCGCCGAGGCGATCGACGAGGCCGAGAGCCCACAGCAGTCCTGCATAGACTGCGATCTGGGTTGTGACCTTGCCTTTTTCAGCATCCGCGACGGCGCGCCGGCCGGTGCCGATCTTGGCCGCGATCGCATCGACGGTCAGGTTTCGGCGCAAGCGAGCGGTCCGCAAATCGGACCCGAGCTTCTTCACGGCCTGTTCGACTTCGTAGGGTGTCGCCTGGACAAGGGGGTTCTTGGCGGTCATATGCTCTTAAGGGCTCCAAATCCCGGTTTTTGTGCTCTTGAAAGCATATAGAGACAAGTTTCTTGAGAACAAGTTAAATTGTGCTCTTAAGGGCACTAAAACTTAGTTTATATGCTCTTAAGAGCATAAATAGCGAATTTTATCCCCGGAGACCCCAAGCTCCGGATCATGATCGTGCCGCGACGAACTCAACCGCCATGATCGGCATCATTGTCGACTACGCACCACCACCAACATGATGATCATCGCTACCGGCATGATCAGCGCCGGAGGCGCCGTCGGCATGATCGTCGATGTCGATCATAATCACGATCGGCATGATCGGCGCAGACGGCAGTTACGCAGGCGAGCCCCCGACGAAACACGCAATGCGGGATTGGTCGAATTACCTGAACTCGTTCCGCCCTATTTCTCCGCCAGGGCCGCCGAATTCCGCATGTTTGTGGAACGCCTCTTCCACAAATCGGGGCCTGCGGCTTTGATGGCGAGAAGCTCACTCGACCCGCAAGCGATATCTTGGGCATAGATGAACTTTCGCGATGAACGCCGTACTCCTTGACATGGCGCGGTACCGAAGGGCGCAGCGGCACCTCGACCGGGTCGAACACCCACGGAGATCGCGCTCGGATCAGATCAATTATCGAGCCAACCTCTATTCGAGGCGACCCGCACCGGTCAGGCATTCTGCCATCTGCGCGGAACCGGCTGGCGAGGCCGCTGGTGCGTCGCTACGCCGGACGTTCAAAGTGGGTCGCCTGATTTGCTCCGCCGCTCCGGGCGGCTGGAAGCGTTCTCACGGGCATCACCGCGCGGGCAAGCCACTCGGGGGCCCTTGATTTCCAGACGAGGGTTGGCAGGCAGCACTTCGGTTGTGGCTGGAAAAACGACTGAAGAGCGAAACTCACGAACTTAAAGTACTGCGTGGCAATCATGTCGAAGGCCAAGTTCACAGAGGCTGACGTCAAGCGCGCCGTCAAGGGCGTCATCGATGGCGGTGGCACAGTCGCGAGCGTCGATATTTGGCCTGACGGGCGCATATCTGTCACAGTCAAGGAGGACAAACATTCCCTGATAGACCCGGAAGATGACCCGGAAGTCTCGAGGAGGCTGCTGTGAGACGTGGACGTTCGGCCCTGCCCCTACCTCGCTACACGCTACCCAAACAGCTCAAAAGCGGCTGGGGCTATTTTTTCAACGTGCCGAGTTGGGCGCGCAAGAAGGGCTGCCCGGTGCAGAATGAACCGCTTGGCACCGACTACGACATGGCGGTGCGGCGGGCCGAAAAAGTTTTGCTGCCCGCCTTCGATAGCTGGCGTACCGGCGGCGAGGATGCCAACCTCATTGGCATCGGCGTGGTGATTGGAACGCTGGACTGGATGTTTCACGAGTACCGCCGAACGTGGTCACAGAAGACCGCAAAGCGACTCCAGGCTTTGAGCCCCGGGCAGTGCCGCGTGCACGAGACCGGCATCAAGATGATCTGCGAATACCTGCTGCAGGACGGCAGGCGTCTCGGAACACGGCGAGTGTCGAGCATCGACACCGCGTTCGCCGACGATCTGTTTGAGAAGCTGCTCTACAAGGACGTAGACGGCGGGAAGGTTGAACGCCGCACCACCGTCAACCATGCTATGAAAACCGCACGCGGCGCATGGAATACTGTGTCACGAGCCAACCCCGGCCTGTTCCCGCCAAAAAATCCGTTCGAGAAGATGGGCCTGCAGTCGACCTCGCGCGAAACCCCGCACGCCACGTTTGCGGAGTTGGCGGCGTTTCGCGCCAAGGCGATCGAGATGGGCTATCCGTCGCTCGCAACCGGCGTCCTGATTGGCTGGGAGTTGCTTCAACGCAAAGCTCATATCTTCATCCGCTTCGTGGCCGATCACCATCGGCCGCCGAGCCGACCGAACCATGTCTATGTCATCAACTACAAGACCAGCACCGGCTCGTGGGAACCGCTGTTTAATGCCAAGGGCAAGCCGCTGTATCCACTGCTGATGGCTGAACTGGATGCGATGAAGGCGCTGCGCCCAACGGGTGGCCTGATGCTGCGCCGGGACGGCAGCGGTTTGCCATGGGGCGGCAAGGGCGAGATGCTGACGCAGGTCGAGCGCATCTCGAAGAAGATTATCTTGGCCGCGGGCTTGCGTAGCGAACTGACGTTCACATCGTTCGGACGTCATGGTGGCACCACCGAAGCGAGCACATCCGGGTTGACCGAAACGCAGTTGATGCAGAAGGGCCAGTGGTCATCGACGGCGGCGATGGCCCACTATCTGCACGACGATGATGAGGCCAAGCAGGACGCGCAAATGAAGCGCATCAAGCGGCGCGCAAAACATGCGAAGCAAGCGACCGGAAAGTGAACATTTGTCAGAATGAAACAGCCGGGTTTGTCAGAATGAAATCCGGCACTCGTGCTAAGACACTGAAAACATTGGAGCGGGTGAAGGGAATCGAACCCTCGTATTCAGCTTGGAAGGCTGCTGCTCTACCATTGAGCTACACCCGCATATCGGGCGATCACCTAACACGCCATCGGACAAGCCTCAACTGCCTCTGCCCGGGTCCACCCCGGTAAAGCGGAGGCGGTTCCGCCGGCGGCCTTTGCCGGCCCGGCCCTTAACATCTGATGATTCGCTGCCTATACTCAGGCTTCCATCAACAATGAAAGGAGGTGATCCAGTGTCTCTTACCAAGCGCTGTCACCTCGCTGGGATCGCCCGCTAAGCTTCTTTGAGGCTTGGCATCGGGGCGCTCTCAGCCCTGGACCAGCGAGCACAAGAGTTGGGGCGGGGCGGGAGCC
>JBAQER010000863.1:0-2952 GCA_049286845.1 Bradyrhizobium sp. | reverse complement strand
ATATAGGTCCCGGCGAGATTCTCGAACACCCCGACCAGGAAGCCTCCAACCACCGCTCCGAGCGGACTGGTCAGGCCACCGAGGACGGCGGCGGCAAACCCGTAGATCAACACGCCGCCCATCATGTTCGGTTCCAGGAACACCACCGGCGCGATCAGCATGCCGGCGATCGCGCCGATCGCGGTCGCCATGCCCCAGCCAAGCGCGATCATCCAGCTGGTGTTGATGCCGACCAGTCGTGCCGATTCCGGCAACGACGCGGCCGCGCGCATGGCAAGGCCGATCCGCGTGAACTGAAAGAACAGATAGAGCAGGATCAACAGTCCTATCGTGACGCCGATCATGCCGGCCTGATGGGTCGAGATGAGCTGACTGCCGAGAAAAGGCGACGATCCGAACGGCGTCGGATACTGCTTGATGGTGAAGTCCCAGGTCAGCCCGGCGACACTGTTGACGATCGCAAACAATGCGATGAAACCGGCGACGTTGGTCAGGATAGGCGCCTTGGCGAGCGGCTTGAACAGCAGCCGCTCGAGCAGGATGCCGCCGGCGAACGAAAGGGCCAGCGTGAGCAGGAAGGCCCACCAGTAGGGCACGCCCCATTGCATCAGTTGCCAGGAAATGAAGGTCGAGAACATCGCCATTTCGCCCTGGGCGAAATTGAGATGATCGATCGCCTGGTAGATCATGACGACGGCGAGCGCCATGCAGGCATAGATCGCCCCTGTGGCGATGCCAGCCAGGACTTGGTTGATAAAAAGTTCCATGGCTGCGCTCCTCAGTAACCGAGATAGGATTTACGGACGTCTTCGTTGTTCGCGATTTCGGCAGCGCTTCCCGACATCACGATGCGTCCGGTTTCAATGACGTAGGCCTTGTCGGCGAGCTCGAGCGCAAGCTGTGCATTCTGCTCCACCACCAGAATGGTGACCTTGTCCTCGCGGTTGATCTTGCCGAGGATCTTGAACAGATCGCGCACGATCAGCGGCGCCAGGCCGAACGACGGCTCGTCCAGCAGCATCAGCCGTGGGCGCAGCATCAGCGCGCGGGCGACCGCCAGCATCTGCTGTTCGCCGCCCGAAAGCGTGCCGGCCTGCTGGGTGTGCCGCTCCTTCAGGACCGGAAAGTGATCGTACATGCGCTCGATGTCGGAGGTGACGCCGGCCCTGTCCTTGCGCGTGATCGCGCCGAGCTGCAGGTTTTCCTCCACCGTCATGGTGGTGAAGGTGCCGCGGCCCTGCGGCACATGGGCGATGCCGAGGCGGACGATGTTTTCGGTGGAGCGGCCGGTGAGCGGAGCGCCGTCGAACTCGATCCCGCCGGTCGAACGCACCATGTTGCAGATTGCGCGCAGGGTGGTGGTCTTGCCGGCGCCGTTGGCGCCGAGCAGCGTGGTCAGGCTGCCTTCGTTGAGCGAGAAGGAGAGGCCGTGAAGCGCCTGGACCTGGCCGTAATAGGCCCTGAGATCCTTGACGTTAAGCATCGCGGTCATTGGTCCTTGCTCCCCAGATAGGCTTTGATGACATCCGGGTCGGATTGCACCTGGGCCGGCGTGCCTTCGGCGAGCTTGCGGCCGAAGTTCAGCGCGACCACGTGGTCGGCGATCGACATCACCAGACCCATGTGATGTTCGACCAGCAGCACGGTCATATGGCGATCGTCGCGAATCCGGCGGATCAGGTCGCCGAGTACGTGGACTTCCTCGTGATTGAGGCCGCCGGCGGGCTCGTCGAGCAGCAGGATTTTCGGTTCCGCAGCCAGCGCGCGCGCCAGCTCCACCCGTTTCTGGGTGCCGAATGGCAGGCCGGCCACCACGGTGTGCGCGACGTCGTCAAGCTCGAGATAGCTGATGATTTCATGGACGCGCCGGTTGATCTCGGCCTCGCCGCGGCGGACCCAGCCCAGGTTCAGCGAGTCTGAGATGATGTCGCTGTTGGTGCGTGAATGGGTGCCGACCCGAACATTGTCGAGCACCGAAAGGTTGGGAAACAGCGCGACGTTCTGGAAGGTGCGGCCGATGCCGATTTCGGCGATCCGGTGCGGCGGGCGCGACAGGATGCTCTCGCCTTCCATCAGGATGTCGCCGGAGCTCGGCTGGTAAAGCCTGGAGAGGCAGTTGAAGAGCGTCGTCTTGCCGGCGCCGTTCGGTCCGATCAGGCCGAGGATCTGGCCCTTGTGCATGTCGAACGACACGCCATTCAACGCGACGATGCCGCCGAACACGACGCTGACGTCGCGAACCGCAAGCAGGGGGTTCTGTCCCTGCGCGAGCTGTGCCTGCATCATCTGGCTCCGCCCACGTCGATCGTTGGGCGGAAGCGGCCATGCGAATTGCTTCGCCGGCCGCAATGATGAAGGCTACCTGATCCCCTCAACCACACGTGCAACTTTTCCTCCTGCTTTCAATTTCTTGTCATCTTTTTTTGATTGCGGCGCCGCGCCACCCAAGGCCGCTTCGATGTTCCTTACCATCGCCACGAGGCGAGGTCCAATATCGTTGCGCAGCCGATCTTCCGTGAAACGGAATGCGGGCGCGCCGCAATTGAAGGCGTAAGGACCTGTTCCGTCGTTGAGCTTCAGCCCAACGCCGACGGCGTGGATGTCGTCATGCCACTCGCCGGCCGAGATCGCGAAACCGAGTTTCTCCACCGTTTCGCCGGCGCGTTCGATGCCGTCGCGCATCCGCGGCCAACGGCTGCCATAGTGCTCGCGCAGTTCGCGCAGTAGCGCGCCGCGCTCATCGTCCGGCAGCGCCCAGATATAGGCGCGTCCCATCGCGGTGGTGGCAATCGGGACTCGCGAACCGACGTCCAGCTGCACGCCCAGCGTTTGACCGCGGCTCTGGCCGAAGTAGATCATGCTGGTGCGGTCACGCCCGCCGATGGCGACCGCGCCGCCGGTCTTGCGCATCAGCTCTTCGCGGAAAGGCTCGGACAAATGCCGAACGCCGAG
>JBAQER010000862.1:0-1818 GCA_049286845.1 Bradyrhizobium sp. | reverse complement strand
TGCGATGTGGCGTGCGAGCCTGACCCGGGTCTCCAGCTCGATGACGGCAACAAGGGCTTTGAATACCTCGTCAAACAGCTTGATCTGCTTCTTCGAATGACGACCGGACCCGGCGACAAACAGATTGGCGATGCGCGTGAGTGCCCTTAACTGCCTCTTCGTCAGTCCGGAGACCGTTGTATCCTGAATTTCATTAATCAGAGAGGAGAACATTGTCATGGCTATCGTCTCGTCAGACATCTTCGCGTTTGAGGGGGGAAGACAGGAGGATCACAATCACATGCTATCGTCCGAGCATGAAAATAACTGGTCTCAGTTCCCTCGTAGATAATTCAAATTGTTGCAACTTCGAAAACGCCTTCTGCCCGTAGCCTGACCTGGGCTGGAAGTGCCCAGGTAGCTCGGCCGGCAGAGCATGCGGCTGAAAATCGCAGTGATGAGGGTTCGGTCCCGCCCTGGGCACGATTAACCTTCCCCGAATCCCCCGCCGAACATCACGCATCCAGCGATCGCGATTTCCGGACTACGCCGCTTCCATCATCGAGCGCGCGAAGGCGGGATAGGTTTCGGCGAGTTCGCCCATGATCCTTCCCCGCAGCAGCGCCAGCGTTTCGGCATCGGGAGCGGCGGTGGTGGGAACGGTTTGCGGCTCCCTGTAGTCGAAGCCGGTATTGGCGCGGATGTCGGCCGGCGAATAACCCGGATGCACCGAGCGCAGGGAAAAGCCGGCGCGGGCGCGGTCGAAATCGAACAGCGCCATGTTGGTGAGAAGCGCGTGCGGTCCGCCGCGGCGCGCCACTTCGGGCGTCGAGGCTGCCGCGCTGACGAAGTCGACCGCGGGGACGAAGACGCGCCGCGAGTGTTCCTCGCGGAACAGGATGACGCGTGGGATCAGGTGATAGAGATAGGCCGAGCCGAACGATCCCGGCCATCGCACGCCGGTTTTCGGGTACGCGCCGGTGCCGACCAGGTTGATGTTGCCGTGGCCGTCGATCTGTCCGCCGCCGAGGAAGAAGGCATCGACGCGGCCTTGCGCCGCGCAGTCGAACAGTTCCACGCCGCCGTTGGTGAAGAAATTGTGCTGTTGCGATCCCAGGATCGAAATGCGGATCGGCGGCTTGCCGTCGCGCTCGTTGCGTGCGCGCAGCAGCATGGCGCCGGCGGCCGGAATCGGCGACGAGGCGCCGACCGCGACGTGGCGGATGCCGTCGAGCAGATCGGCGATGGTGGCAATCAGGATTTCCCGGCGCTCGCGCTCGCTTGCCATCGCGGTCACGCCACCTGCCTGCGGCGGCCGAGGAAACCGGAGAGATAGGCGCGAAAGCCTTCCTCGGTCCGCGCCATCGCGGCATAACGCGCGACTTCCGCGTCATCGCCGGGATATTCGTCCCACAGCGGCAGCGGCCACGCGCCGCGCTCGGCGACCGCAATCCGGTCGACATAAAGCGAGGGCAGCACGCCCGCGGCCGAGTCTTCCGTCGCCAACAGATTGCGGTCGACGATGCGCTCCACCGTGACCAAGGTCCGCCTTGCGGCATAGGCCATCGCCGCCAGTTCGCGGTGGCGGCCGATCCGGATATTGCCGGCGCGGTCGGCCTCGGGAGCGTGAAACAGCGCGATGTCGGGCGTAATGGCCGGCACCACCACGACCTTGCCCGCCTCGCCGACGGGGCTGTCGATCACCTTCCAGTCCGGCCGCACCCGCAGCAGATCGCTGCCGACGATGCCGGCGATCGGCATGAAGGGCACGCCTTTCTGGGCGGCCAGCAGCCCGGCAAAGATCGCGGGGCAGGTCGAATCGCGCAAGCTGAACGCGCC
>JBAQER010000861.1:0-9234 GCA_049286845.1 Bradyrhizobium sp. | reverse complement strand
ACTGTAGTCGGTCCAGGCGTGATCGCCGCGGTATTGGTAAATTCCGAGACGATGGTGAGCGATTGGAGCCACGGCAAAGTCCGGCACGATAATCGCAACGTGCCCCGCGCGCGCGACCATGGGATTGGTACGGTCGGTTCCGCTCTGGCGCGCTGCACCGCCATGCGTATGCACATCGGCGACAACCTTGAGACCGCTTTCACGGCACCGCGCCCACAGCTTCGCGAAACTGTCGCCGTGAAGGATACAAACGCCGGTGCGGTATGCGTTGGGATCGAGATCGTCGTAAAAGACGATTTGCGAAACTTCCGCGCGCCCTTCGAATTCCTGGCCGAGCAGAAAGGCGCCGGCTTCGTGGCGTCGTGCGCCGCGGCGGTCGAGTTCGGCAAGCGTCCAGCGCCATAGGCGGCCCGGACAGCTTATCCGGTGGTCAGGCGCTACAAACGCCCGAATAGTCCGACGAATGCAGAAGGTCATGAAGTTGCTCCAGGTAACAGATGATGCCGCGCTTGGGCTGCCAGAGCCGCGAAGGGTGTTCGTGGCGCCATTGGTCGTGGCCTTCCATTGAAACTCGGTCGACTGGCCAGTAGAGGCATGTTCCGTCCCTCCACTCGCGGCGAAATATCGAAGGCACGATCGTCTTTCCCGTAGGCCACAGGTCGAAAGGAAGCGGGCAGTCTTTTTCCGCATTCCAAGGTCGCCCTGTCGCCGCGGCGGGATAGCCTGCAAGATCGAACCGGAACGCGAATCGCTCCGGTGCGTTCGGCCGCGTGGCGGCAGTAACTTCGATCACGGCGCACGGCCACGCGGTGGCGAGATGCTTCCAGCGCCCCTCGATTTCGCCAAGGCGGAAATCCGCCCTGGCGCAATGGACCTCGAAGGCCTGCTGGTCCGGCCTGACGATGCCGTTCATGGTCAGCCCTCGACCCGCTTTTCCGGCACAAGGTCGAAGCAAAGCGAGCAGCTCCTGGGCGCGAGCAGAGTATGCAGGGGCGTGTCGCCAGAGGGACGTTCGGTCCCGCCGCAGATCTGAAGGACGTGCTCGGTAGCGTCGGTTTCCGCGATCTTGAAATGGTGGACCGCCCACTGCTTGACGCGATGAACCTTGGCACCGGGCGGGAAGCGATGAATGATGGTCTTCTCTTGATAGTGGAGGGTGACCTCGACGTTGCGGCAGTGGCTTACATGCACGCGGCTCCCGTGCTTGGCGCCGCTATGTTCGATGCATGTCTCTTTGCCGAGCGGCTCCTCGTGCTCGTCGATGAAAATCAGCACATCTTCCTGAACGCCACCGGCCTTCGATGCGACGAGCAGCTCCGCGAGCGTCGCTGCGAGTGCGATCTCCAGCTCTTCGGCTGCCGGAGAACCATGCTGTTGAAGAAAGACGACAATGTTTGACATTTTTGACCTCGCTTGCGGGGAACATCCCCTCTAACAAGGTCAGCGAAGCGACGGGGCGGACTCCGGTAGTCCTAGCGCGCCGTTTCTGACGTGCAGATGAAATAGAATTGGCACGAAGGGCAGTCGCGCGACTGTTTGGGGTTGAAAGCGCCGCGCTCGATCCCGGCGATGGCGGCAGCATACATCTCCAATGATTTGTCGCGGTCATCCGGAACGATTGGGAAGCGCTCGCCGGTTGCCGGATAGAAGGCCTCTAGTTGCACGCGCTGTCCTGAAAACACCACGCAGCCGGCCGCTTCAAGAAACGCCCAGATGGCCTTTCCGGTTTCGCTCTTTGTCTTCCGCCCGGTTCTGATGCGCTGAGCGACAATGGTCCGTTCCGGGGTTTGAGTGACGCGGTCGGGCATGGCGGTGACGACGCGGCCGGCGATTGTCAGACGCCACGCTGCGTCAACGGGCGTGCCTTGATCCAAGGCAATCGCATCGGCGGCGCGGCGCACCATTTCTTCCGCCGCGCGCCAGAACAAAGCCTCATTGCCATCGCCGGTGGGACCTCTGTCCTTCCATTCCGTGCGGAGCCGATCCACTGCTGCGTCGGGACCGACAGTCTTGCCCGTCTGTCTTTCCGCCTCGATCCACGCGATCACGCGTCGCACGCACCCGTGGAATTTCAGATAGGCGCTTGCATCGCGTGGACCGCGAAGGCCATCGACGATTTCGTACCGGTAGCGGGCAGGGCAATCCGTATAAAGTTGCAAATGCCGTTCTTCATATTCTTCTTTCGACGCCGGAGGCGCGGGCGGCGGCTCGCCTGCCGTAACAGTATGTTGTGCGAGCTTGCGTGCCTGCGGCAGGACCGCGCCAAGCTCCTTCAGGAATTTTGACGGGCCGCAGGTCTGGTTCGGAGTGTAACGGTCAGCACGACTGATACTCAACACGTCGCGCGCACGCGATAGCGCCACAAAGAACAAGCACTCCTCTTCGGCGTCATGCTCGAGCTTGCTGATATCGAGGCGTTCGAGGCCGAGCGGCGCCGGGCAGCGTGATGACCGGTGACTGCCGGGAAGGTAGCGCGAAGCCACGACCGGCAGATGCACCGCGTCGAATTCGAGACCCTTGCTCGCGTGTATGGTCATGAACCGCACGGCTTCGATGTCATCCGCTTCCGGCGGAACAACCCGGAAGGCGCGGTCGTCATCCAGTCGCTCAAGCCGCCGGATGGTTTCGAGCAGATGCCGCCGCTCGCCGACTCCCGCATGGGCATCGTGATGTTCGCGGCAAAACTTCAGCAGTTGATAGATGGCGATGAGCGCTTGTTGCGACGGCACGTTGCCCGCCTCGGCTATCGGATAAAGATAGTTGCTGCGTTCAAAAAGATAGGTGGTGAGAAGGCGCCACGCCGATGTGTAGGGCTGCACGTCACCCAGATGCGCAGCCAGTTTGATGAGGCCGTGGCGGCCTTGCGCGCTCACCCCAGACAGTGACGCGGCACGGGCACACACCGCTACAACAGACTCACCGCTTCTTGCGGCCTCGGCAATAACAGCCAGAGCGTCATCCCTCGTCGCACCGTACTCCGGAAATTGCGCCAGCCGGACAAGCCCCGCGTCGCCTGGCTCCGCGCCGATGGAGACAAGAGAGAGCAGGTCGCGGATTTCCGGACGCTCGAACAGGTCGCCGAGGTAAAGGATAGGAAGGCCTGCGTCTTCCAGATACTTGGCGAACCGCGCCAGCGACAGGTGCGTCCGCGCCAGCACCGCCTGATCCCGGTAGGAAACTCCGGCTTCTTTCAGGGCGGCGATTTGCTGACCGATGCCGGCGGCTTCTGACGCGAGGTCCGGGGCGTGCAGGTAGTGGACCGTTCCGACCGCGCCCCGGTGTGGATGCCAGCTTGCCGCTGGCTTTGGCGCGGCGGCAATGCCCGCGCCGAAGCGCTGAAAGATTCCAACTACCGGTCGGCCGGAGCGGTAATTCGTCTCCAGCGGCTTGCGCTGTGCACCGGCATAATCGGAGGTGAAGCCCGCGACAGTCGCCGGCGCCGCGCCGCGGAAGCGGTAAATGGATTGGCGCGGATCTGCGACAACCCAAAGCCCCTCGCCATCACCGCACACGGCCTTCAGCAATTCCGTGCTGGCAAAATTCACGTCCTGGTATTCATCGACGAGGACATGGCTGAAGCGGTCGCGTACTGTGTTGCGAACCGCTTCATTCTCCTTCAGAAGCCGGGCGGCTATATCCACGAGGTCGCCAAAATCGAGCTTAAGCTTCTTCCCCTGACGCAGAGCGCGCTGGTAGATCGCATAGATGGCAGTGACTTCCATCGCGCGCTCCGCCCGCTCGATCTCCTCCTCCGTCTGCGCGGCGCGTTCAGTTGCTTCTGCAGCAGCCAAATATTCCTCAGGTGTGACCATTTCGTCTTTGGCACGTGAGATCGCGCGTAGCACGGGACGTAGCTCCAGCGCTGGGTCCCAGAGATTCTGATAGTGCCGGAGCGGCAACTCCGCGAGTACGCTTTCCAGAAGCGCAAGCTGTTCTGCTTCATCCGCGATGTCGAAATCCTGGCCGATGCCGATGTGGCTGCCGTAGAGCTTAAGCAGTTCGAGGCCGAAGGAATGAAAAGTGCCGATCCACATCAGCGGCGCTGCGGCGGGATTGAGCCGCTCGACACGCTCAATCATCTCGGCCGCCGCCTTGTTCGAAAATGTCAGCGCGAGAATCTTGGATGGCGGCACGTTGTTGGCTAGCAGGTGCTCAATCCGCGCCACGAGGGTTTTTGTTTTGCCCGTGCCGGGACCAGCATCGACCATTAGCGGACCCTCGCTCCAGCCTGCCGCCTCCTGTTGGGCCTTGTCGAGTGGAGCGCCCGAGGCTCTCGCGGGCTTGGCCGGCGGTGAACGCAGCGGCGGAAGGAGCAATGCGCGCAACGTCTGCATGGTCACGAACTCGATCGGAAGCTCCAGATTGGTTGCAATCGCCGACGGACGAAGTCGGTCGCGCAGCAACATGTCCCGGAGCCGGTCGGCAGGGATCAGGAATTCCTGCGCGAATACATCGGCCTGGACCTCGCGGCGCTCACGCGGCGAATAGGCGACAACGCGCTCCGCACCTATTTCGAACGGCTGTCCGCCGAAGGACGGCTCCGTGGCACGAATAAGAAACTGCGACTCATCGTGTAGCCAGAAATGCCCCAACTCGTGCGCCATCACAATTGTTTCGCGCGCCGGATCGAGTCCGGATACGATACGCACGAAGCCATCTTCGCGTTCGAGCGCACCGACGACGCCCTCCTTGTAGACAGTTCCCGGCTCAAACCGATCAAGCTGCAATCCCGCCGCCTTGCGGGCGGCGGCTATCAGATCGGAACTCCGTAGTATAGGCGTTCCGTTTTCGACTTCGCTACGCCGCTGGCGCGCCTGCAAACGGATGTCGCGCCAGATATCCATCGAATCATTCCTCTTCAGACAGCCAATAGGCTTTCCTGTCGGGAGGCATGTCGGACGCGTTGATAGCTTCGCTCCAACTTCGTGGTTTCCCGGCGGTTGGCAGTGCTGTCGCTTTGAATGCAATACTTTCACGCACTCCGCTCGGCTGCGACTGCGCGATCATGCCACGCAGCGATTCGAGGTCGCTTCGTACTAGCCGTGCTGCTGCGCGCAGAAATTTGGCAATGATCGTCTCCGGCACGATCGCGCCGGAGTTCACGTCGACCACCACCGAACGCGCGATATCCATCTTATCCGCAAGCTCACGTAGCTGCATGCCTGCCTGCTCGGCAGCTTCACGCAAGGATACGCATTCGACGGGTGCGGAAGCGCTGCGGCGTTTGGCTTCGTAAACCGCATTCAGAGCCGCGCTCCGCGCCTTTATTTCGAGGCTCGCCATATCCGGCACTTCAGCGCCTGCGCGCGACTCCATGTCGAGAACCTCGATGGCGTGAGCCTCGATTTCGGACGCATATTCCGGATATTCACGCCGCCATGCCGCGACAATCTCAGACGTCGGCGTCGAGACCTCGCGATGAAAACGGAACAACACTGCGTCGAGCGACCTATCTTCATGGTTTGTGTTCATGTCTTCACTCCCAATTCCTGGCGAATCAATTTCTCTGCTTCGGCGACCCATGTGCGCACGGTCTTGTCGGAGCGGTTGAGCATGCTTGCGATCGTCGGGACATCGGCATACTCCGAGACATAGTCGAACCCCGCGCGACGCAGCAAAAAAGCTTTTCGCTTTTTTTCGGGCAGCCGCTGAATCACGTCGAACATGATCGCCGTCTCCTCGGGATTGAGGTTCAAGCGATCGGCGGGAACAATTTGTTCGCCCTCTTCATCTTCAGCGAACGGCTCGTAGCGCTCACGCCGCTTGTCTTCGCGGCGCAACTCGTCGATCAAGCGTTGCCTGAGCTTCGGGTAGAAGGCGGTCTCGTAGCCGAGCCCATCGGCGGCTTCGGGATCAAGGATCGCGGCAAACATCTGTGTCTGCACATTCTCCAGGGCGTCGGTTCCTCCATTGGGCCGATTGCGGTTGATGCGCTTGGCCAAATAACGGGTGGCGAGCACACCGAGGTGACTCAGCAACTGGCCGAGCAGACGCTCATCCTTTTCCGGGTCAAGACGCCGGCAGGCAGAAACAATGTCTTCGGGGCGGCGCTCGCCGAGCTGACCCGTCTTGACCAAGTCCTGCCATGACACGCGGTCAGGACCGGTCGACTGCAATGTGTGCAATGTCATCTCCTTCACAAGCGGGCCTGTAGTCTGGAGCGAAAGCGCGAGGCCGATTCCGGTAGGCTGTTTTGAAAAATGTCGAGAAAGTTGCAGCCAGAGGTATCATATACCGTTACGATAGATCGGCCAGTAAATCGGCCAGAAATTGGTCCTGATATTAGAATTTGTGAATATTATCATAGTGTTGGAGGGCGGAAGGATTGGCCAGAACGGGTTGATTAGGATCGGCCAATAGACCGGCCAAATGATCTGGAATATCGATCTGTTTTCATGTAATCTCATATACTTATGAGATGGTAAAATCGGCCAAATCGATATGATTGAAAGCGTTCAGCGCATCGAACCTGCACGCCTCGCAGAGGTGCAGGAACCCATCTCTGATGTCGTCGCGGAACTTGCGGCGGCTTCGGCCAAGCTAGGCCATGGCTTGAATCCGGCCACCGCGGCCAATCTCGCCGCTCTCGTGCGGATCATGAACAGCTACTACAGCAACCTCATTGAGGGGCATAACACCCGGCCCAAAGACATCGAGCGCGCGCTCGCCGGACAGTTCGATGACGACCAAGAGCGCCGCAATCTACAGATCGAGGCGGCCGCGCATGTGCGCGTCCAGGCCGAAGTGGATCTGATGAATGCCGAAGACCGCCTGCCGGAACCGGCCTCGGTTGACTTTATTCTTTGGCTTCATCGCGAATTCTATCGCGACGCGCCGCAGGAAATGCTCCGCATTCGCGCCAGCAATCGCGAATTCGTCATGGAGCCGGGCGCGTGGCGCTCACAACCGGAACACGATGTGGCGGTCGGCAGACATCAGCCGCCTTCCAGTCACCGCACTGCCGAGTTCATGAGCTATTTCGCGGATCGCTACCGCTTTGAGCGGCTGGGCAAAGCCGCGCGTATCCTTGCTATCCCGGCGGCACACCACCGGTTCAACTACATTCATCCATTCCCGGACGGGAATGGCCGCGTCAGTCGGCTCATGAGCCACGGCATGGCGCACATAGCCGGCATCGGCGCTCAGGGATTGTGGTCGATTTCCCGGGGGCTTGCGCGCGGCCTGGAGAGCCGGGGCGATTACAAGCGAATGATGGACCACGCGGACACGCCGCGGCAGGGCGATCTCGATGGCCGCGGAAACCTTTCGCAGCGCGCCTTGACCGAGTTCACTTTGTGGTTCCTGCGCGTCTGTCTCGATCAGGTCACCTTCATGTCGAGCCTGTTCGAACTTGATACCTTGGCGAAACGGCTTCGCATCTATGCCGAGCGCAGCGAAAAGCTGAAGCCGGAATCCGCCCGGTTACTGGAAGAAGCACTCATCCGCGGAGAATTCGAGCGCGGAGAAGTGCCGCGCATCACCGGGCTGCCCGAACGGACCGCGCGGCGCGTGTTTAATGATGTGATCGCCGCCGGATTATTAGCATCGGAAACTCCGAAAGGGCCGGTCTCGCTTCGCTTCCCTGTCGAGACGCTCGACATTCTGTTTCCGCGTCTGTTCCCGGAAACCTAACACGGGTAAGCGCCCATGAAATTCATCCATTCCTCCGATTTGCAAATCGGCAAAGCTTTCGGAACCTTCGCACCTGAGACGGCGACCGTTCTCCAGGACGCGCGCCAAGCCGTAGTCCGTACGCTCGGTGAACTCGCGGTCAAGAATGGCGCATCCGCCGTCCTGATTGCGGGCGACATCTACGACAAGCAGCAGCTATCTCAACAGACGCTTGCACGGGCGATCGAGAACATGCGCCCATTTGCGAACATCCGATGGCACCTGATGCCGGGCAATCACGATCATTTCCGCGAGAACGGGCTGTGGGACCGCCTTGGGCGCATGCCGCTGCCAGCAAACGTGAAGCTGCATACTGAGCCCGGCGCCGTGCAAGTAGCCGATGACGATGGCATGCCGGTATTCCTCCTGCCTTCGCCCCTGCGCCACACTGCAAGCCCGGATGACCTCACAAGTTACATGACCAAGGAGGCAACACCGGACGGCGCTGTTCGCATCGGAATGGCGCACGGCTCGATCCAGGGTTACGGCTCCGAGGGTGAGGCCTCCAACTACGTGACGCCGACGCGCGCCGATGATGCCGGCCTCGCTTATCTCGCTATGGGTGATTGGCATCGGCAGATGAAAATCAACGACCGGGTCTGGTATTCGGGCACGCCCGAACCCGACCAGTTCAAGCTTCCGCCGAATGGGTCGAATTCACTTTGTAATGGGGGCGCCGCCCTTCTTGTCGAAATCACCACTCCGCGCATGCTGCCTTCGGTAACACCGGTAGCGACGGGCCGTTACCAGTGGCACAGAATTGAAAAAACGCTGACGGAGGACGCCCAGATCGACCTTCTTGAGAGCGAACTTCGATCCCTCGATCCCGATCTTGGCAAAATCGTCCTCGATCTCCGTATCGCGGGCGCATTGACGCTTGCCGGACGCAAGGCTTTCGACGAACGGATCGTAGATGGCGTCGGTGCCGCGTTGCGTACAATGCGGTTCGACGAAGCCGGGCTGGTGCTCGACCCGACCGAGGAGGATTTGGACGAAATCGATCGCGCCGGCTTTGTCCGTGTCGCTGCCGATCGGCTCAAGGCGCTCAGCGCCGACCTTTCCGATCCTAGTCAAGCGCGTCTCGCATCGCTTGCACTCAAGCGCCTCTATATTGAACACCTCCGGCACGCGGGGCGGTCATGAAGATTCGTTCGGTTGAACTCATCAATTTTCGCAAGTTTGTCGGAAACGTCAGCGTCGATAGCATCGGCGACGGCGTAAACGTCCTGGTCGGGCGGAACGAGCTGGGCAAATCGACTCTCTTGCAGGCCATCAACGGCGTTATCTTCGAAAAGGCCAAGTCCACATCGCAGCGTGTCAGAAGCTTTCGCCATTTCCGGAATCGCACGGTGCCGGAAGTCAAACTTGCCTTCGACGTCGACGGCAAGAGCTGGTCGATCCATAAACGGTTCGCCGGACAGGCCGGCAAGGCGACCCTGACCTGTTCTGACAAAAGAATCTTCGAGGACGAGGCCGCGGAAGGCGAGCTGCAACGCTTGCTCGGTTTTTCAGGCGGCCGCACCGGTGGCGAGCCGGGCATTTGGGGAACCCTCTGGGTACAGC
>JBAQER010000860.1:0-14816 GCA_049286845.1 Bradyrhizobium sp. | reverse complement strand
GTCCAAGAAGCAGGCCGAATCGATCCTGAACGACCTGGTCACCCGGATCACCAAGCACCTGAAAAAGGGCGAACGCATCCGTATCGTCGGTCTCGGCATCCTGCAGGTGCGCAAGCGCGCCGCCCGTATGGGCCGCAATCCCGCCACCGGCGAAGCCATCCACATCAAGGCCAGCAAGAAAGTCGCCTTCCGCGCGGCCAAGGAACTCAAGGAAGCCGTCTGATAAGACGCGTTTCCGTCTCGACTTGGCGTCATTCCGGCGTAGCGGCCCCCGGAATGACGCTTGGTTCCGGGTTCAGCCTTCCCCTCCCTGTCGGCGGTTTTGATTGTGGTTTCGCCCTCTGCAGCTTCGCCGTTGGGATTCACGCACACCGTGACCGAGCGCTTTCTGCGCTACGTCGTCATTGACACCCAGTCGGACCCGGCCTCCCCCAGCTGCCCTTCCACCGAAAAGCAGAAAGATCTCGGCCGCCTGCTCGCAAGCGAGTTGCAGGCGATGGGGCTGCGCGACGCCCATCTCGACCAACACGGCTACGTCTATGCGACGATACCGGCGAATACCGACAAGCAGGTTCCGGTGATCTGCTTCTGCTCGCACATGGACACCTCGCCCGATTGCACCGGCAAGGACGTCAAACCACAGATCGTCAGGAACTACCGCGGCGGCGACATCGTACTGCCGGCCGACCCCACGCAGGTGATCCGTGCCGCCGATCATCCCGCGCTCGCGGATCAGATCGGCAACGACATCATCACCACCGACGGCACGACCCTGTTAGGCGCCGACAACAAGGCCGGCCTCGCCGAAATCATGGATGCGGCGCATTTTTTGATCCACAATCCCCGGATCAAGCACGGCGCCATCAAGATCCTGTTCACGCCCGATGAAGAAATCGGCCGCGGCGTCGACAAGGCCGACCTGAAAAAGCTCGGCGCCGATTTTGCCTATACCATCGACGGCGAAACCGCGGGGAATATCGAGGACGAAACCTTTTCCGCCGACAGCGCCACCATCACCATCGAGGGCGTCAGCACACATCCGGGCTTTGCCAAGGGCAAGATGGAGCACGCGATCAAGATCGCAGCCGGCATCGTCGAGCGCCTGCCCAAGACCACCTGTTCGCCCGAAACCACCGAAGGCAGGCAAGGCTTTCTGCATCCGATCGGCATTTCAGGCGCCTTGGAGCAAGCCACAATCGGCTTCATCGTGCGCGACTTCACCGAAGCAGGCCTGAAAGAGAAAGAGGCCCTGTTGGAAGGCATCGTCAAGGAAGTGATGAAGGGCTTTCCGCACTCGACCTACCGGCTCGAGGTCAAGCAGCAGTACCGCAACATGAAGCAGGTGATCGATCGTCACCCTGAAATCATCGACAATGCGATGGAAGCGATCCGCCGAACCGGGCTCACGCCGGCGAAGACCTCCATCCGCGGCGGCACCGACGGCTCGCGGCTGTCGTTCATGGGACTGCCCTGCCCCAACATTTTCGCTGGCGAGCACGCGTTTCATTCGCGGCTGGAATGGGTCAGCGTGCAGGACATGGAAAAAGCCATGCAGACCATCGTGCATCTGGCGATGATCTGGGAAGAGCAGGCCTGACGCGTTCGCAAGACCGCTTGCTATGAAGCGAGTGCCGTCACGATCCAGATCGATCCGCCGAGCGACACTGTTTGGCCCTGGACAAACGGCGCCAGCGCCTCGCGTATCGACTGTTTGGCGGCCGTTCGCACCTCCGCCGGCTGACCTTCCAGCGCGCGGTTGGACGGGCCGATTTCGAGCGCAGACTCGACCGCGGCATCGAGACCGCGACCGATCGCGATGTCGAGCGTCAGATTGCACGGCTCCATGGCTATGTTGGAAAATCCGGCCTCGCTCAAAATCCTCGTCACGCGCTGCTCGGATGCAAACGCGAACGGACCGGGGTCCTCGGGCCCTTGCTGCGGCAGCTTCGGCACGTGCTTGTAGACCGCCTGCAGCGGCGCCATCATCCACGGATTGTGGCGCGGCTCGCGCCAGCAGGCGAAGGCCAGCCGTCCCGACGGCCGCAACGCCTTGCGCATGTTGGCGAAGGAAAGCGCCGGCTCGGCGAAGAACATCACGCCGAACCGCGAGACCAGAAGATCGAAGCTGGCGGGGTCGAACGGGTAGACGGTTGCATCCGCGAGCACAAAGTCGACCGGCAGGTCCGGCGGCGCGAGCTGCCGGGCGCGGGCCCGCATCGGCGCCGAGATGTCGATGCCCAGCACATGGCCGGTCGGGCCCGTTCGCTGCGCCAGCGCGATGGTGGTGGCGCCGCAGCCGCAGCCGATATCGATGATCCGCTCGCCTGCCCTGACTTTGGCGCGGTCGATCAGGATCTCGGAGACCGGTGCGAGCACGACGTCCTGCGCCGCCTGCCGGTCGGTCCAGCGCTGGCCGGCGGGGCCGTTCCAGTACGCAATCTGGTCGGCGTTTTGTTGATGGCCTGCGGGAATATCCATCGCGCCTAATCCACCCCAGGCCCGGCCATAGACGCGATCACGGCTGCAGCGCGGAGAATTCTCATGCGTTTGCTCCCTGCCTTACGTTTAGCATGCCGACACCGAACGATCCATGAGGGAACCGGCGCTGTCGGCCACCGCCGCTCGAGCCATTCAGGATGCCTTGGGCGATCGGTCGCGCAGCGCGATGTAGATCGCGGGAATGACCAGAACCGTCAGCAGGGTCGACGAAGCCAGGCCAAACAGCAGCGAAATCGCCAGCCCCTGAAAGATCGGATCGAGCAGGATCGTCGCGGCGCCGATCATGGCCGCCAGCGCGGTGAGCAGGATCGGCTTGAAACGCACGGCGCCGGCTTCCAGCACGACATCGCGCATCGATCTGTTCTCGCCGCCGCTGTGGCGGATGAAGTCGACCAGCAGGATCGAATTGCGGACGATGATGCCGGCGAGCGCTATGAACCCTATCATTGAAGTCGCGGTGAACGGCGCGCCCAGCAGCCAGTGGCCGAGCAGAATGCCGATCAGCGTCAGCGGAATAGGCGTCAGGATCACCAGCGGCAGGCGGAAGCTGCCGAACTGCGCCACCACCAGCACGTAGATGCCGAGGATCGCCGCGCCAAACGCCGCTCCCATGTCACGGAAGGTGACATAGGTGATCTCCCATTCACCGTCCCAAAGAAGCGTCGGCCGGGATTCGTCGGCCGGCTGTCCGTGCAGGCCGATGACGGGCTTCTGCAGCTTGCCCCAATCGTGCGCGTCGATCCGGTCGGAAACCGCGAGCATGCCGTAGAGCGGCGCCTCGAAACGGCCGGCCAGTTCGGCCATCACCATGTCGGCGAACCGGCCGTCGCGACGAAAGATCGTCGGCGAGCCTTCTTCGACGGTCGCCTTGACCAGCTGGCCCAGTTCGACGACGGTCTTGCTGCCGGGAAGCGTGTTGGCGGGCACAGGCGTGGAAGCCAGCGCTTCGGTCCAGGCGAGGTCGCGTTTCGGCAGCCGGACGGCGATCTCGATCGGATTGCGGTCCTCGCCGCGGTGCGAGTAGCCCACGGAGACGCCTCCGAACAGAGTCTGGATGGTGTCATAGACGTCGCGCTGCTCGACGCCGAAGAATTCGAGCCGGTCCTGGTCGATCGAAAGCCGCAGCCGCGGCCGCTTCTCCCCGATCGAATCGTCGATATCGACGATGAAGGGCACTTCGGCGAAGATCTTCTTCAATTCGCCCGTCACCGCCCGGCGGGTCGCCGCATCGGGTCCGTAGATCTCGGCCAGCAACGTCGCCAGCACCGGCGGACCGGGCGGCACTTCGACGACCTTGATGCTGGTGCCGGCGGGAACACTGACGGCCTTGAGGCGCTGGCGCAGATCGAGCGCAATGTCATGGCTCGCCCGCTTCCGGTCGGATCGCGCGGCAAGATTGACCTGGAGCTCGCCCAGTTCCGGACGCGCGCGCAAATAATAGTGCCGGACGAGGCCGTTGAAATTGAACGGCGCGGCGGTGCCGGCATAGGACTGGACCGAGGTGATCTCGGGCAGGCCGCGGGCCACATCAGCGGCGGCAAACAGCGTTCGTTCGGTGTCCTCGAGGCTGGCGCCTTCCGGAAGATCGACCACCACAGCGATCTCGGATTTATTGTCGAACGGCAGCAATTTGACGGTCACCGATTTGGTGGCGAACAAGGTCATCGACAACAGCGTGGCGACCCCGACACCGATCAGGAAAATCCAGGCCGAATGCTTGCTGGCGACGATGGGGGTTGCGAACCGCCGATAGAGGCGCCCGAGCACGCCTTCGTCGTGCGCGTCATGGGCCGCGCCGACAATGCCCTCTTTCGGCGCCAGCCGCAGCATCAGCCACGGCGCCACCACCATCGCCACAAAGAACGAGAACAGCATCGCCGCCGACGCATTGGCCGGTATCGGCGCCATATACGGGCCCATCAGCCCCGACACGAACAGCATCGGCAGCAGCGCGGCAACGACGGTCAGGGTCGCAACGATGGTCGGGTTGCCGACTTCGGCGACGGCTTCGATGGTGGCCTGCAGACGCGGCCGCCCATCCCGCATCGCCCAGTGGCGGGCGATATTCTCGACCACCACGATGGCGTCGTCGACCAGGATGCCGATCGAGAAGATCAATGCGAACAGGCTGACGCGATTGATGGTGTAGCCCATCAAATTCGCGGCAAACATCGTCAGCAGGATAGTCGTCGGTATGACGACCAGCGTGACCAGCGCCTCGCGCCAGCCGATCGCAATCGCGATCAGGACCACGATCGAGATCGTCGCCAAACCGAGGTGAAATAGAAGTTCGTTGGCCTTTTCGTTCGCCGTCTCGCCATAGTCGCGGGTGACGGTGACCTCGACATCCTCAGGGATGAGGCGCGATTTCAGCCCGGCAAGCCGGTGTGCAATTTCTTCGGAAACGACTACCGCGTTGGCGCCTGCCCGCTTGGCAAGCGCCAGGCTGACCGCGGGAACCCGCTCCCACTTGCCCTTGCCGTCACGCGCGTCGCTCCAGACACGGTGCTCTATCGCATTGGGTCCGATGACCACGCTGGCGACGTCCTTGACATAGACCGGACGTCCGTCTCGTGTCGAGATCAGCAGCAGGCCGATGTCGGGAATGCCGGTCAGCGTCTGGCCCGCCGACACGCTGCGCACCTTGCCGGCATCGCGGACCTGTCCCGCCATGAACGACCGGTTGGCGTCCTTCACCTTGGCGACGAGCTGCTGCAGCGTGACGCCGAACAGCGACAGCTTTTCCGGATCAGGCTCCACCCGGATTTGCTGGGCGCCGCCGCCGGAAATGTAGGTCAGGCCGATGCTGTCGACCTTCATCAACTCCGAGCGCAGCTTGTCGGCGAGTTCGTAAAGGTCCTTGTCCGTCCACCGGCCGGCGGCCTCGGGCTTGGGCGAAAGCGTCAGCACGGTCACGGCGACATCGTTGATACCGCGGCCGACGATCGAGGGCTCGGAAATGCCCACGGGAATACGGTCCAGATTGGCGCGGATCTTCTCATGAACGCGAAGGATGGCATCCTCGGATTTGGTTCCTACCAGGAAGCGCGCGGTGACCATGACGCGGTCGTCTTCGGTCTGGCTGTAGACGTGCTCCACGCCGTCGATGCCCTTGACGATGGCTTCAAGCGGCTTGGTGACCAGTTCAACCGCATCCGGGCCGCGCAATCCGTCCGCATTGATGCGGATGTCGACCATGGGGACACTGATCTGTGGCTCTTCCTCGCGCGGAATAACCACCACGGCGATCATGCCCACGACCAGCGAGGCGAGCAGGAACAATGGCGTCAGCGGCGATCCGATGGTGGCCCGGGTAAGCCGGCCCGAAAGTCCGAGATTCACGGTTGCACCAACTGGTCGCCGGTACGAATGCCGGACAGGATTTCAAGACCATTGGGCAGGTCGGGGCTCGTCAGATTCCGCCCGCGCTGCACCGGCGCGCTGACGGTGCGATCGCCCTGGCGTACCTGGACGTAATCAATGCCGAAGCGCGTGGTGACGTAGCTCGACGGAATCACGAACGCCATCCGCTCGCCGCCGGAGATCCAGACCCGCAGCCGGTCGCCGACGAAGTATTCGCCGAGGTTTTCGACGGTGGCGTCCGCGATCACGCGGCCGTCCTCGATCTGCGGATAGACAAGATCGATCACACCCGATTTCGGGCTCTGGTCGCCAAATTCGGCGCCGTCGACCCTGATCTTGTCACCGGTCTTCAGGAAGCGGGCATGCCGCTCCGGCACGCGCAGCCTCAACTTGAAATTCTGTTGCGCAATCATCGCAACGGGGTCGCCGGGCAACACGACGGAACCAACGGCCGCCAGTTTCTTCAGCACTCGCCCGCCGGCGGGCGCCAGCACCTGCCCTTCGTTGAATTGCTGCTGGACCACGGCGCGTTCAGCAGTCTTCGCCCGCAGGCCGTTCTCCGCCACGTTGAGGACAGTGCGCGCCTCGTCGAGCTTGACCCGGGGAAGCGTCCCGCGCTCCACCAGTCCCTCGATCCGGGTAAAATCGATCTGCGCCTGGCTCGCCTGCGCCTGCAGGGCGTCAATCTGCGCGTCCAGCGATTTCATCTGCAGCGCAAGCTTGTCGTCGCCGATCGTTGCGATCGCCTGGCCGCGCGTCACCGGATCGCCTTCGCGAACGTTGAGCTGAACGATGGTGCCGCCGATGCGCCCGCGGGCCGGAACCACGCTGATGCTCTCGACGGTCGCGAAGACCGCCTTTTCGTCGGCGACCGGCCGTAGCGCGACGGTCAGGGATTCGGCACCGGCGGTATTGGCACCCAATGCCGCCGCCGCAACAATGCTCAATGCAATCAATCTACGCATCAGAATCGCCTTTCCGCCCCTGGCGGTTGTTCGAGCATCTCATTGAAGTTCACCGCGGCGACGTTGACCTGCCTCAAGGCGTCGCCTGCGCGCTCCTATAGTCTGGTCTTTGCTTTGCTGGCCTTCGGCGGCGCGCAATAGACCTCATAGAGCGTCTTCAGGATCTCGCGCGCGGGATCGCTGGCGATCGAGTAGTAGATCGTCTGGGCGTCGCGTCGCGCCGAAACCAGGCCATCCTTGCGGAGCAACGCAAGATGCTGGGACACCGTGGAATCACGCAGGCTCAGGAACTCCGCGAGATCGCCAACCGAGCGCTCGCCGTCGATCAGCTGGCAGATGATCAGCAGCCGATGACGATTGGAAAGCGCCTTCAGGAGATCGCTGGCCCGGTCGGCCGCCGACTCCATTATCGTGCTATCTATTTTCATACTTGCGTATATACGATTGTTCGCATATATAGTCAAGGCAGGCGGTCGAACAAGCCAAGGCAAATTGGAGCAGCCGCAACAGGGAATGCAACAAACGGAGGCGTTCATGGCGGAAGTTGTCGTTATCGGAGCCGGTCTCAGCGGGACGCTGATGGCCTACGAATTGTTACCGCAACTGAGGAAGGGCGATCGCCTGACCGTGGTCTCCCAGGGGCCGGTCTATCATTTCGTCCCCTCCAATCCCTGGGTCGCGATCGGCTGGCGCAAGCGCGGCGATATCGAGATCGACCTTGTCGACATCATGACGCGCAAAGGCGTCCGGCTGCTGACGCAGGGCGCACAGCGCGTGCATCCCAGTGAAAACCGCGTCGAACTCTCGGACGGCGCCTCGATCGATTACGATTACCTGGTGGTCGCCACCGGGCCTGAACTCGCATTCGACGAGATCCCCGGGCTCGGGCCGGACGGCCATACCCAATCGATCTGCCACGTCGACCACGCCGCCCACGCCAAGGACGCCTTCGAGCAGCTTGCCGCCAATCCGGGGCCGGTGGTGATCGGCGCCGTGCAAGGCGCTTCCTGCTTCGGGCCGGCCTACGAATTCCTGTTCATCCTGGAAACCGAACTGCGCCGCCGCAAGCTTCGCGATCGCGTGCCCATGACCTTCGTCACCTCGGAGCCCTATATCGGGCATCTCGGTCTCGACGGGGTCGGCGACACCAAGGGCCTGCTCGAAAGCGAGATGCGCGAGAAGCACGTCAAATGGATCACCAACGCCCGGGTAAAGGGCGTCGAGCAAGGCAAGATGACCGTCGAGGAGATCGCCGACGACGGATCGATCCGCAAGACTCACGAACTGCCGTTCGCCTATTCGATGATGCTGCCGGCGTTTCGCGGCGTCGGCGCGGTTCGCGGCATCGAGAAGCTGACCAACCCGCGCGGCTTCGTGATCGTCGACAAGCATCAGCGCAATCCCGAGTATCCCAACATATTCGCGATCGGTGTCTGCGTGGCGATTGCGCCTGTCGGAGCCACCCCGGTTCCGGTCGGCGTGCCGAAGACCGGATTCATGATCGAGTCGATGGTGACGGCGACGGCGATGAACATCGGCTCGTTGCTCAAGGGCCAGGCCCCCGCGGCGCAGCCGACGTGGAACGCAATCTGTCTTGCCGATTTCGGCGACACCGGCGTTGCCTTCCTGGCCCAGCCGCAGATTCCTCCGCGCAACGTCAACTGGTCGTCAAAAGGCGAATGGGTTCATTTGGCCAAGGTCGCGTTCGAGAAATACTTCCTGCGCAAGATCCGGCGCGGCGAGAGCGAGCCGTTCTACGAGCGCTTCCTGCTCGACAAGCTCAACATCGCCAAAATCAAGGAGGTCAAGACGGGAACATGAGTGCAAGTCACCAGGTCGTCTGTGGACATTGCGGGAAGATCAACCGGCTGCCCGCCGAACGGACCGCAACGAACGCGCGTTGCGGGTCGTGTCACCAGCCGATCTTCAGCGGCCACCCCATCGAGGTGGGCGAGGAGGCGTTCGGCCGCCACGTCGCGAACAGCGACATTCCCGTCCTCGTCGACGTCTGGGCGCCCTGGTGCGGCCCCTGCCGCTCGATGGCGCCGATGTTCGAACGGGCCGCGCAGGAACTCGAGCCCGGAGTTCGGCTCCTGAAGCTGAACTCGGACAACGCGCCCTCCGTCTCCTCCCGCCTTGGCATCAGCGGCATCCCTACCCTGCTGCTGATGCACAAGGGCCGGGAGATCGCGCGGAGCGCGGGCGCGATGGATACCAAGAGAATCGTTGCATGGACGATGGCCGGGCTTGCCCGGTCCTGATGACTTCAAACCCACCTGGAAGGAAAGAAATACGTCATGAACATCGATAAGGCAGTGCTCGCTTTCGCAGGATTTGTCGTTCTTCTCGGCCTCACGCTGGGCTGGCTGGTGCATCCCTACTGGTACCTGCTGACCGCCTTCGCCGGGCTGAACATGCTGCAGGCCGCCTTCACCGGCTTCTGTCCCGCCGCCATGATTTTCAAGAAGCTCGGCCTGCGCGGCGGCAACGCGTTCTCGTAAACGCGCTCTCATCGACCCGCCGCCGTCGCTTCGCGACCCCGAAGTTTCGCGGAGCGAGCGATGGCTGGTAGGCGGCGAGAGATTCGAACTCCCGACCCTCTCGGTGTAAACGAGATGCTCTAACCAGCTGAGCTAGCCGCCCTCTCCGCCTGTTTACCGCTGCCCCGCCCCCGGGCGCAAGCCGTGTATCGCCTCACAAAAAAGCGGCGCCCCCGAGGGGACGCCGCCGCTGTTTTCTTGGAAGGCTTCAGTGCGCCGTCAGGCCGCCCGCCGCCTCGTCCGACGCGTCGGGCTTGACCGGCACCTTGGTGTCCTCTTCCCAGACGATCGGCACCGGTGGCCGCACCAGCGCCTTGGAGACCACGTCGTCGAGCCGCGCCACCGGGATGATCGTCATCCCACCCTTGATCGCATCGGAAATCTCCGTGAGATCCTTGGCGTTGTCCTCGGGGATCAGCACCGTCTTGATGCCGCCGCGGGCGGCAGCCAGCAGCTTCTCCTTCAACCCGCCGATCGGCAGCACGCGTCCGCGCAAGGTGATCTCGCCGGTCATGGCAACATCGTGCCGGACCGGGATGCCGGTCATGATGGAGACGATCGCTGTCGCCATCGCGACACCCGCGGAGGGTCCATCCTTCGGGGTCGCCCCTTCAGGAACGTGGACGTGGATGTCGCGCCGGTCGAACAAGGGCGGCTCGATGCCGAAGCCGACGGCGCGCGAGCGGACGTAAGACGCCGCCGCCGAAATCGACTCCTTCATCACGTCGCGCAGGTTGCCCGTGACCGTCATCTTGCCCTTGCCGGGCATCATGACGCCTTCGATGGTCAGCAGCTCGCCGCCGACATCGGTCCAGGCCAGGCCCGTCACGATGCCGACCTGAGGCTCGCTCTCGATCTCGCCGAAGCGGTACTTGGGAACGCCGAGGAACTCTTCCAGAGTCTTCTCGGTGACCCTGACCGACTTTTTCTTGGAGATCATCAGCTCCTTCACCGCCTTGCGGGCAAGTGTCGAAAGCTCACGCTCCAGGTTACGCACACCCGCTTCGCGGGTGTAGCGGCGGATCATCAGGAGCAGCGCGTCGTCGTCGATCGACCATTCCTTGGAATCCAGGCCATGCTTGGAGATCGCGTTCGGGATGAGATGCTTGCGGGCGATCTCGACCTTCTCGTTCTCGGTGTAGCCGGCGATCCGGATGATCTCCATGCGGTCCATCAGCGGCCCCGGAATATTCAGCGTATTCGCGGTGGTGATGAACATCACGTTGGACAGATCGTAATCGACCTCGAGGTAGTGGTCGTTGAAGGTCGAGTTCTGCTCGGGGTCGAGCACCTCAAGCAGCGCCGATGACGGATCGCCGCGGAAGTCGGCGCCCATCTTGTCGATCTCGTCCAGCAGGAACAGCGGATTCGAGGTTTTCGCCTTGCGCATCGACTGGATGATCTTGCCGGGCATCGAGCCGATATAGGTGCGGCGGTGACCGCGGATCTCGGCCTCGTCGCGCACGCCGCCGAGCGAGACGCGCACGAATTCGCGCCCTGTCGCTTTCGCGATCGACTTGCCGAGCGAGGTCTTGCCGACGCCGGGAGGGCCGACCAGGCACAGGATCGGTCCGGTCAGCTTGTTGGCGCGCGACTGCACCGCGAGATACTCGACGATGCGGTCCTTCACCTTCTCGAGACCGTAGTGATCGCTGTCGAGCACGGCCTGCGCCGCGACCAGATCCTTCTTGACCTTGGACTTCTTGTTCCACGGGATCGACAGCAGCCAGTCGAGATAGTTGCGCACGACGGTCGCTTCCGCGGACATCGGCGACATCTGGCGCAGCTTCTTCAGCTCGTGCTGCGCCTTCTCGCGGGCTTCCTTGGAAAGCTTGGTCTTGGCAATCTTCTCTTCGAGATCGGCCAGCTCGTCGCGGCCTTCGTCGTCGCCGAGCTCCTTCTGGATCGCCTTCATCTGCTCGTTGAGATAATATTCGCGCTGGGTCTTCTCCATCTGGCGCTTGACGCGCGAGCGGATGCGCTTCTCGACCTGCAGCACCGAGATCTCGCTCTCCATCAGGCCGAGCACTTTCTCGAGGCGCGCGGTGACCGACAGCGTCTCCAGGATGCCCTGGCGATCGGCGATCTTGACGGCGAGGTGCGAGGCAACGGTGTCGCCGAGCTTGGCGAAGTCGGTGATGGCCTGCACCACGCCGACGACTTCGGCGGAGATCTTCTTGTTGAGCTTCACATAGCTCTCGAAGTCGGACACCACCGAGCGCGCCAGCGCTTCCGCCTCGACGGACGTCGCATCGGTGTCGGCAAGCGCGACCGCGGTGGCTTCGTAATATTCCGACCGGTCGGTGTATTTCTGCACGCGCGCGCGCTCGAGCCCCTCCACCAGCACCTTGACGGTGCCGTCGGGCAATTTGAGCAGTTGCAGCACGCTGGCGAGCGTACCGGTCTCGTAGATCGAATCCGGGTTCGGATCGTCGTCCGACGCGTTCTTCTGCGTCGCGAGCATGATCAGCGCGTCATTCTTCATGACCTCTTCGAGGGCGCGGATCGATTTCTCGCGGCCGACGAACAGCGGCACGATCATGTGCGGAAAGACCACGATGTCGCGAAGCGGCAGCACCGGATAAGAGTGGCTTTCGCCGTGAACGATAGATGGCCGGGGTTTTGCGGTAGTCATGGCCTGTTCCTTCTGTTTTGCCCCCTTGCTCGCAGCCCGCAATTTTGCGCAACCGCCACAAGGTGCCGGGAGGTTCCGGGGCCGTTCGGTCGCCTGCGCGGCCTGCTTCTCCGGATCGTTTCGAGCGACGAATCTCAAGCAAGTTTATCGCCACCGACAGCATTAGGTGGCTATCGGGTACGGAGGTGTCAAGTGACTGAAAAAAGCCCGCAAATAGGGGCTAACGTGCGGTCATACCTACGCCGCCATGGCCACGGGAACCCTCCCGCAGCCGTCGCTTTCTGGTAGTCGATCCGCCTGCCGCCAAGCCCTATCAGGCGCTGGCTGAACTCTCCACGGCGCGGTCGGAGCGGTCCGCGTAGATGTAAAGCGGGCGAGCGGTTCCCTCGACCACTTCGCGCGAGATCACCACCTCTTCGACGCCTTCCAGGCCCGGAAGGTCGAACATGGTCTCGAGCAGGATGCTCTCGAGGATCGAGCGCAGGCCTCGCGCGCCGGTCTTGCGCTCGATCGCCTTGCGGGCGACCGCGCCAAGCGCCTCGTCGGCGAAGGTCAGCTCGATGTTCTCCATCTCGAACAGACGCTGATACTGCTTCACCAGCGCGTTCTTCGGATCGGTCAGAATCTTCTTGAGCGAAGTTTCGTCGAGATCCTCGAGCGTGGCGACCACCGGCAAGCGTCCGACGAATTCCGGGATCAGGCCGTACTTGAGGAGATCCTCAGGCTCGACGTGACGGAAGATTTCGCCGGTGCGGCGGTCTTCCGGCGCCAGCACCTGGGCTGCGAAGCCGATCGAGGTCGAGCGGCCGCGCGCGGAGATGATCTTCTCCAACCCTGAAAACGCGCCGCCGCAGATGAAGAGGATGTTCGTGGTATCGACCTGCAGGAACTCCTGCTGCGGATGCTTGCGGCCGCCCTGCGGAGGAACCGAGGCAACGGTGCCTTCCATGATCTTCAGCAGCGCCTGCTGCACGCCCTCGCCCGACACGTCGCGGGTAATCGACGGATTGTCGGACTTGCGGCTGATCTTGTCGATCTCGTCGATATAGACGATGCCGCGCTGCGCACGCTCGACATTATAATCGGCCGACTGCAGCAGCTTCAGGATTATGTTTTCGACATCCTCGCCGACGTAACCGGCTTCGGTCAGCGTCGTCGCGTCCGCCATCGTGAACGGCACGTCGAGAATCCGCGCCAGCGTCTGTGCCAGCAGCGTCTTGCCCGAACCGGTCGGACCGATCAGCAGGATGTTCGACTTCGCGAGTTCGACGTCGTTGTGCTTGGTCTGGTGATTGAGCCGCTTGTAGTGATTGTGGACGGCGACCGAGAGCACCTTCTTGGCGTGGCTCTGGCCGATCACGTAGTCGTCGAGAACCTTGCAGATTTCCTTCGGCGTCGGGATGCCGTCGCGCGACTTCACCAGCGAGGACTTGTTCTCCTCACGGATGATGTCCATGCAGAGTTCCACGCATTCGTCGCAGATGAACACGGTGGGACCCGCAATCAATTTGCGGACTTCATGCTGGCTCTTGCCGCAGAACGAGCAATACAGCGTGTTCTTGGAGTCGCTCGTGCCGACCTTACTCATTCTTATCTCCGTCCGCCGTTCGATCCCGTCTGCTCAATCACCCCATTCCGGCACTGAACCGGGGTAGAGATTTAGATAGAGCAAAATCCGTACCAAAAAAGACCCTACGCTTCAGATACCGCACGAATCGCGGCAAACTCGAATCCCCCACCGGTCTCACCTAGCCAACCATGGTCGCACCCGACTATCAAGAATTCGCTAATTGGCGGGGCTCCCGATACCCGTGACAATACCGTGATTTGTGCCGTTCGTACGATGCCAACCTGTCGAAATCGGGGGAGCGTTGCGCGATTGCCACGCCGCCAAACCAGCACGAAAGCGGAACTTCCCGCCCATAAGGGGGCATAGCTGTCCCGCCGTCGGCCCGAAATGGCCCGCCGACGACCCAGGTTAAGCTTATTGCGTGCTTACGACCGGGATTATTGCGGGGTTTTCGGCGGCGTCGGGTCTTCCTGGCGCTTGTCGATCACCTTGTCGACAATGCCGAAGTCACGGGCCATTTCGGCGGTGAGGAATTTGTCGCGTTCCAGCGCATCCTCGATCGCCTTGTAGGTCTGGCCGGTGTGCTTCACGTAGATCTCGTTGAGCCGCTTCTTCAGGTTCAGGATTTCCTGGGCGTGCAGCATGATGTCGGTGGCCTGGCCCTGGAAGCCGCCGGAAGGCTGGTGGACCATGATGCGCGAATTCGGCAGCGAGAAGCGCATGTCCTTGTGGCCGGCGGCCAAGAGCAGCGATCCCATCGATGCCGCCTGCCCGGTGCAGAGCGTCGACACCGGCGGACGGATGAACTGGATGGTGTCGTAAATCGCGAGGCCTGACGTCACCACGCCGCCCGGCGAGTTGATGTACATCGAGATTTCCTTCTTCGGATTCTCGGCCTCGAGAAACAGCAGCTGCGCGACGACCAGCGTCGACATGCCATCCTCGACCGGTCCGGTCAGGAAGATGATGCGTTCCTTCAGGAGGCGCGAAAAGATGTCGTAGGCGCGTTCGCCACGGTTGGTCTGCTCGACCACCATCGGCACGAGTTGCATGTAGGTTTCGACCGGATCGCGCATTAGTCACCCTAAGGTTAGTAGAAGGTTGGCGGAGGCGGACATCCGTCGGCAAGACAGAACGGGCTGGATTTGCCGGGCACGGACGAACGTCCCGTGATGCAGGACTTCAAGGACAGTTCACAGATATGGGCCAATTCCCCGGTGACAAGACCGGGTCGATAGCGTGCG
>JBAQER010000859.1:0-4764 GCA_049286845.1 Bradyrhizobium sp. | reverse complement strand
GTTTGGCGGGGCCATGAGCGGCCTGAAAGTCGTGCGATGCTGGAAGTGTGTCGGTGATTTGCCCGACGTGTCAAAATGTTTTTGCCGGTCAAGCATCCATGCCGACGACCCCGTGTTACTTTGCATGGGGTTGTTTTCGATATTTTGGTTGGGAGCGAGAACCGCGTCGGCCGTGCGGTTGGGAAGCGTGGTGGGCCCGGCAGGACTCGAACCTGCAACCAGACCGTTATGAGCGGCCGGCTCTAACCATTGAGCTACAGGCCCCGCCGCAGGAGTGCCGCCATGGGCGGCACGCAACGGTGCCGCCACCGTTTACAGGGACGGCCGCGATCCGGCAATGCCGGGTTGGATGAGCCGCTGTTCGAGTCTCCCTCTCGCCGTCATGCCCCGCCAAGACGGGGCATTTTTGCTGCTTCGGGCTACTTCTTCGCCAGCGAACAGGCCGGATCGGGCGGGCCGAACGCTTCCTGTCCGGAAATCTTCGCCAGGATCTTGTAATAGTCCCACGGATATTTGGACTCTTCCGGCTTCTTGACCTCGACCAGCATGAGGTCGTGAACCATCAGATTGTCCTCGCGCAGTTTGCCGTTGCGGGAAAAGAAATCCTCGATCGGTTTCTCGCGCATCTTCGCCGCCACCTTGAGCGGTTCGTCGGTGCCGCTCTCCTTGATGGCGTTGAGATAATACATCACGGATGAATAGACGCCGGCCTGCCACATCGTCGGCATCCGGTTCATCTTGGCGAAGTAACGCTTCGACCATTCGCGGGTCTTGTCGTCCATGTCCCAGTAGAACGATGTCGTCAGCAACAGGCCCTGCGCCGCCGGCAGGCCGAGCGAATGAATGTCGGTGATCAGCGCCAGCAATGCGGCCATCTGCTGGCCGCCCTTGAAGACGCCGAACTCGGCGCCGGTCTTGATCTCGTTCATGTTGTTCGGCGGCCCGCCGGCGATGCCGATGATCTTGGCTTTCGAGGCCTGCGCCTGCAGCACGAAGGACGACAGGTCCGGCGTCGCCAGCGGCGGGCGCACCGATCCCAGCACCTTGCCGCCGCTTTTGGTGACGACGGCGGCGGCGTCACGCTCCAGCGAATGCCCGAACGCGTAATCGTCGGTGATGAAGAACCAGCTGTCGCCGCCGCGCTTCACCACCGCCTGCGCGGTGCCGACCGCGAGCGCACGGGTGTCGAACACCCATTGCATCGCATAGGGCGAGCAGAATTTGCCGTGGAAGTCGGCGGTGCCGGTGGAGTGAACGATCAGCAGCTTCTTCTTTTCGGTGGCGATGTTCTGTACCGCCAGCCCCACCGCCGACACCGGCACGTCCACGATCAGGTCGACCTGATCGACATCGTACCAGCGCCGCGCAATGGCGCCGCCGATATCCGGCTTGAGCTGATGATCGCCGACGATCACCGTGATCGGCTTGCCCAGCACCTTGCCGCCGAAATCGTCCACCGCCATTTGCGCCGCGGTCACCGAGCCTTGGCCGGTCGGCGTCGATGCCGGTCCGTTCATGTCGGTGAGCACGCCGATCTTGACCACGTCGTCCGACACCTGGGCCAGCGCTGACGGCGATACCGACATCGCGGCCGCGAACGCGGCAAGCATGGATATTGTTCTGGCTGAAATCACTCTGGTCCTCCCATGACCGTTCGGCGCGTTGGCCGTCATTGCTTGTTTCGGCGTTCGATAGCGCCAATTGGTCGCAATTGCAACTATTGGAAGGTCCGCGTCGACCGGCAGTTCAGGCGGCGAAGCGGATTTGGCCCGCGGGAGCAGGGTCATATCCGCCGAGTTCGGCGGCCCGCTGCTTCAGCCGCTTCTGCCCGATGAAACCGATCAGTGCCTGAATCGAGGGGCGGAAATAGCTGCGCTGCCGCATCAAGAGGTCGAAATTCTCCCAGAGCAGCGGGACGAAATCGAGACCCGCCGATTTCGCCGCGGCGCGGGTGGCAACGCCGCAGTCGGCTCTGCCGGCGCGGATCGCGGCCGCCAGATCAGGGCCGGTGAGACATGGCGGCTCGAGCCGGCGCAGGTCCTTGAGGCTGGCGCCGGCGCGCGTCAGCAGCACATCGAGCAGCATCTGCGCGCCCGCACCGGGCTGCCGGACGGCCATTTGCGCGCCCGCGACAAGAACGTCCGTCAGGCTGTGCAGTTGTTTGGGATTACCTGATGGAACCAGCAGGCCCTGTTCGCGCCGCGCCAGTCCGACCAGCACGGCATCGTGCAGGCCAGGCATTGCGCGCACTGCCGCGACATTGGCGTCTTCGCTGGCCTCGTCATCGCTGTGGAAATGCACCGCCGCAGCTATCACCTCGCCGCGCTGCAGGCGATCGACGCCGCGCGCAGTGCCTTCGGTGAGCGACGCCAGACCGGAGCCGGATTCGCGCAAGGTCCATTCCAGCAGATCGTCCTGGCTGCCGCCGACAATGGGCGGCGGGTCCGCGGCGATCATGCCGGCAGGACGTGCCAGTCCCGCGAGTACCCAGAGATCCAGCTCCTGGCGCGGAAACAGCCACTTGCCGGTCACCTTGCTGCAGGGGATCGCGCCCGAGGTCACGAGTTCGTAGAGCTTGCGCTCTCCGAGCCGGACATAGTCGGCGGCCTCGCTGGTGGTCAAGAACTCCATCCTGCATTCATATGCATATTTCTGCTTTTGTTCAATGAGTTGACATAAGCGGAATCTATGCGGAACAAGGCAGGTGGAGGGAGCGATGTCCGACCAGTCCAGCGCCTGGGAACTGATCCTGAACGGCGATGCCGCGCTGTTCGCGATCGTGCGGCTTTCGCTTGCCGTCAGCCTGTCCGCGGTGGCGCTGGCATCCCTTTTCGGCATGCCGCTCGGCGCGCTGCTCGCGCTGACCCGCTTTCCCGGGCGTTCCGTCCTGGTGGTGCTGCTCAATGCGATGATGGGGTTGCCGCCGGTCGTGGTCGGGCTCGCGGTTTACCTGCTGCTGTCGCGCTCCGGGCCGCTCGGGGCGATGGGCATCCTGTTCACGCCAACCGCCATGATCATCGCCCAGACCATCCTGATCGTGCCGATCATCGCGGCGCTGGCGCGCCAGACCATCGAGGATCTGTGGGCAGAGTATCGCGACGAGTTGACCGCGATGGACGTCAGCCCGGCCGGCCGCATGATGACCTTGTTGTGGGACGCGCGCTTCAGCCTGCTCACGGCGCTGCTGGCGGGTTTCGGCCGGGCCGCCGCCGAAGTCGGCGCGGTGATGATCGTCGGCGGCAATATCGACGGCTTTACCCGCACCATGACCACGGCGGTGGCGCTGGAGACTTCCAAGGGCAATCTGCCGCTGGCGATGGGACTGGGGCTCGTTCTGGTCGCCATCGTTCTGGCGATCAACGCCGCCGCGTGGGGAACGCGCGTCTGGTCGGAACGGCAGGTGGGCTGACGATGCGCGCACCCTCCAGCGATCTTCCCCTCGTGCTCGATGGCGTCACGCTGCAGGCGGGCGCGACCGTGATCCTCGACCGGTTGAACCTGGCGATTACACCGGGCGCGCCGACGCTGATCGTCGGGCCGAACGGCTCGGGCAAGAGCACCTTGCTGCGGCTCCTGATGGGGCTCACGGCGCCGTCGGCAGGCCGCGTCACCTGGGGCGGCCGGACCGACAGCAAACCGGTGCGGCGCGCCATCCTGTTTCAACGTCCGATCATGCTGCGCAGAACCACCGCGGCCAATGTCGCCTATGCGCTGGCGCAGGCCGGCATGCCGCACAGGGAACGCGCGGCGCGTGTCGCGTCGTTGCTGGAGCGCGTTGGGCTCGCCGATCTGGCTCAGCGCCCGGCGCGGCGGCTCTCCGGCGGCGAACAACAGCGGCTGGCGCTGGCCCGCGCACTGGCGCGCGATCCCGAAATCCTGCTGCTCGACGAGCCCACCGCCAGCCTCGATCCGGCGGCGACGCGCGCCGTCGAGGAGATCGTGCTGATGGCGGCGCAATCCGGCATCAAGATCGTGATGGCCTCGCACGATCTCGGCCAGGTGCGCCGGCTCGCCGGCGAGGTGATTTTCATGGTTCGCGGCGCGCTGTGCGAGCGCGGCCCCGCCGCGGACTTTCTCGACCACCCGACGACGCAAGAGGCCGCCGCATTCCTGCGCGGCGATCTCGTGATCTGATCTGCTGCAACAGGAGTTCCCGATGACGTTTCGTTTTTCATCATTCGCCGCGGCCATCTTGCTCGGCACGCTCGCCGGTCTCGCGCCGGCCTACGCGCAGGATCGCTCGATCGTGGTGGCATCGACCACATCGACGCAGGATTCCGGGCTGTTCGGCTATCTCCTGCCGATCTTCAAGGCCAAGACCGGCATCGAGGTGAAGGTGATCGCGCAGGGCACCGGTCAGGCGCTCGACACCGCGCGCCGCGGCGATGCCGACGTGGTGTTCGTCCACGCCAAATCGCAGGAGGAGAAATTCATCGCCGACGGTTTCGGCGTGAAGCGGTTCGACGTGATGTATAATGATTTTGTGCTGATCGGCCCGAAGAGCGATCCGGCGGAAATCAAGGGCACCAAGGACATCGTTGCAGGGCTGAAGGCGATCCAGGCCAAGAGCGCGCCGTTCGTTTCGCGCGGCGACAAATCCGGCACCCACTCCGCCGAGCTCGCGCTCTGGAAACAGGCCGGTATCGATATCGCGGCCGCCAAAGGCCCCTGGTATCGCGAGATCGGGCAGGGCATGGGCCCCGCGCTCAATACCGCGGGCGCCATGAACGGCTATGTGCTGTCCGACCGCGGCACCTGGATCTC
>JBAQER010000858.1:0-4397 GCA_049286845.1 Bradyrhizobium sp. | reverse complement strand
ATGAAAGATCAATTCTAGAGCATGGGCGAAAGAGCAAAGGGCGTCATTCCGGGGCGATGCGAAGCATCGAACCTCAGATGTGCAATTGCACATCGGGGAATCTCGAGATTCCCCGGTGCGCAATTGCGCACCTGAGGTCTGGTGCTAACGCACCATCCCGGAATGACGGCGTCTGCTCCTCGCAATGACGATAAGGGACAGAGAATGGAATTCCTGGCTGAACTCTGGCGCTTCATGCGCGTGCGAAAGAAATTCTGGCTGCTGCCGATCCTGATCATGATGGTGGTGTTCGGCGGTCTCGTGGTGTTGACCAAGGGCTCCGCGATCGCGCCGTTCATCTACACGCTGTTCTAAAGCGCATTGATGACTTCGTATCCCATGGCCTCATGGTTCGAGACGCGCGGCGTTGCCGCGCTCCTCACCACGAGGGTTTAAGACCTCATCCTGAGGAGGCGCGAAGCGCCGTCTCGAAGGATGAAGCCACCGAACTGGAAAATGTTCTAGGCCACACGATGCGCATTCTCGGTATTTCCGCATTCTATCACGACAGCGCCGCGGCGCTGATCGAGGACGGCCGCATCGTCGCCGCGGCCCAGGAGGAGCGTTTCACCCGCCGCAAGCATGATCCGTCATTTCCGCACAACGCCATCGCCTATTGCCTGGAAGAAGCCGGCATCACCTCCGACGGCCTCGACCATGTCGTGTTCTACGACAAGCCGTTCCTCAAATTCGAGCGGCTGCTGGAGACCTATATCGCGCTGGCGCCACGCGGGTTTCGCTCGTTCAAGATGTCGATCCCGCTGTGGCTGAAGGAAAAGCTGTTCCAGAAGAGCCTGCTGCGCGACGAGCTGAAGCAGTTTTCGCCGGATTTCGACACCGGCCGGCTGCTGTTCTGCGAACATCATCTGAGCCACGCCGCGTCGGCCTTCTTCCCCTCGCCGTTCGAGAGCGCGGCGGTGCTAACCATGGACGGCGTCGGCGAATGGGCGACCACCTCGGCGGCAATGGGCAACGGCAAGGCCCTCGAAATCTTCCAGGAGATCCACTTTCCGCATTCGCTCGGCCTGCTCTATTCGGCCGCGACCTATTACACCGGCTTCAAGGTCAACTCCGGCGAATACAAGGTGATGGGGCTCGCGCCCTATGGCGAGCCGAAATACGCACAACTCATTCTCGATCATCTGATCGACCTCAAGCCGGACGGCTCGTTCCGGCTCGACATGACCTATTTCGACTACTGCACCGGCTTCACCATGACCAACGACCGCTTCGCGAAGCTGTTCGGTCAGCCGGTGCGCCGCCCGGACCAGTTGCTGACGCCGTTTCACATGGATGTCGCGGCCTCGATCCAGGCGGTGCTGGATGAGGCGGTGCTGCGGCTGACGCGCAGCCTCGCCAAGCAGACCGGCTCGAAAAACCTGTGCCTTGCCGGCGGCGTGGCGCTGAACTGCGTCGCCAACGGAAAGGTGCTGCGCGACGGCCATTTTGAGAATATCTGGATTCAGCCGGCGGCGGGCGACGCCGGCGGCGCGGTCGGATCGGCGCTGGCGGCCCATCACATCTTCAAGGGCCAGCCGCGCAAGACCAACGGCGCCGACGGCATGGCCGGCTCGTATCTCGGCCCCCACTTCTCGCAAACCGAGATCGAGCGGCGGTTGACGGCCGCGGGCGCCAAATTCGCGGTGCTCGATGAGGCCGCGATGCTGGAGACGACGGCGCAGGCGCTGGCCGCGCAACAGGCCGTCGGCTGGTTTCAGGGCCGGATGGAATTCGGCCCGCGCTCGCTCGGCGCGCGTTCGATCCTCGGCGATGCCCGCTCGCCCGCGATGCAGAAGACCCTCAATCTGAAAGTGAAGTACCGCGAGAGTTTTCGGCCCTTCGCCCCGGCCGTGCTGCGCGAGGACGTCTCGGACTGGTTCGATCTCAAATCCGACAGCCCGTACATGCTTGTCGTCGCCGACGTCAGACAGGAAAAACATCGCCAGATGACGCCGGAGGAACAGGCGCTGTTCGGCATCGACAAGCTCAACGTGTCGCGTTCGGAAATCCCGGCGGTGACGCATGTCGATTATTCCGCGCGGATCCAGACCGTGCACCGCGACACCAATCCGCTGTTCCATCAGTTGCTGAGCGCCTTCAAGGCCAGGACCGGCTGCCCGATCCTGGTCAACACCTCCTTCAACGTCCGCGGCGAGCCGATCGTGTGCACGCCCGAGGACGCCTTCCGCTGCTTCATGGGCAACGAACTCGATTTGCTCGTGGTCGGCAACTGCGTGCTGCAGAAGGAAGCGCAGGATCCGGCGCTGAAGATCGATTACAGCGTGGCGTTCGAGGCCGATTGATCGAATCCGGACGGCGGCATTCGCTTGCAGATTTTCTGCAATTGGCGTCGCATCGCTGCTTGACTTCGATCAAACCGCGCCAGCCTGGAACGAATACTGGTATTGGCGATTAAATCCGTTCTCGAGCCAGGAGAAAGATCATGCTGGATAAAGCGATCATGGCGCTGCTGACCGTTGCGGCAGTAGCCCTCGTTTCTCCGACAGGGGCATCTGCGCAAAGTAAGGGCGGAGGTGGAGGTGGTGTCGCAGGCGGCGGCGGAGGCGGTGGTGCTGTCGGCGGCGGAGGCGGTGGTGCTGTTGGCGGCGGTGGAGGTGGTTTCGCAGGCGGCGGAGGTCCCGGTGGAGGTGGTGGTGGTTTCGTCGGCGGCAAAGTTGGCGGGTTCCCAGGGGGCGGCGGCGGCGGACCGCCCGGCGGAGGTGGTGGAGCTTTCATCGGCAGCAAAGTTGGCGGGTTCCCGGGGGGCGGCGGTGGCGGACCACCGCACCATTGGGGTGGCGGCAGACACCACCGCCATGGCGGCGGCGTGTTTTATGGCGGCTATCCCTTCGGCTACGGCGCCTATTACGACGGCTATCCTTACGGCTACAGCAGTTATTACTACGACGAAGGCGGATGCTATGTGGTTCATCGGAAGGTGAAGATCAAAAAACACTGGCGCATTCGACGCATTGTGATCTGCAATTGATCCCTACGCCGCAAGCGAAGCAGCGAGAACCCGCCGGCCGATCCGGCGGGTTTTCTTCAAGTGTTGCCGGTACGCCGTGACGCCAACGCGTTACAGGCCGTGCCTGTCGATTATTCCGCCCGCATCCAGACCGTGCACCGCGATACTAATCCGCGCTTTCACCAGCTGCTGAGCGCCTTCAAGGCCAAGACCAGCTGCCCGATCTTGGTCAACACCTCCTTCAACTTCCGCGGCGAACCGATCGTCTGCACGCCCGAAGACGCCCTCCGCTGCTTCATGAGCAACGAGCTCGACCTGCTCGTGGTCGGCAACTGCATGCTGCGGAAGGACGAGCAGGATCCGGGGCTGAAGGTGGATTACGGCCTGGCGTTCGAGGCGGATTGAGAGGGGCTGCCCGCAAGATGCTGCAAATGAAGCGCCGATGCCGACGCCTTTGTTTGCCAAGCACTTGAGATGTAGGGGGTAAAATGGTCGGAGCGAGAGGATTTGAACCTCCGACCCCTAGTCTCCCAGACTAGTGCGCTAACCGGGCTGCGCCACGCTCCGATGCCGTTCCATTAGCTTCGATCAGGCCCGCGCGCAAGGAGCTAGCAAGGCGCGATCGGGCCCCGCGGACGGGCGCCACGAACCCCGGTTCCCCTGGATTGCGCCGGCTGGAGCGGGATGGGATCAGGTGGGGGGCGCGACGACAGACCGCTTTTCTTCTCGTGCCCGGACGCAGCGCAGCACGCTGCGAGTCCAGACATTCTACTTTGCATGGGGTTGTTTTCGCGATTTTTTGTAAAGGCGCTGCGCCGCGTCCGGGCACTTGGCGCTTCGGGCTTACGACCTATCGATTCAACGCCAACCCATCATGACCTACCCGTCCTTCATCGCCGAATCCAGCAGTTCCCGGCAGGCGATCAGGTCGGCCAGCACGTTCTGCAGGCGGGCGATGTCGAGCGGGCGCGGGCCGGCGACGCCGGCAATGGGACCTGAGTCCAGCGTCGCAAGGCCGTCCTCGTCGGTGTCGAGCAGGCGGAAATCGATGCCGTCGGCGTTCTCGTAGTCATCGTCATCGAGGTCGACGCCGGGGGTGGCTTGCTCGCCCCCCTCCGAGAGGCTGCGGCCGACCGCCTCCTCGATCGCGCCGAACGAGGCCGCGTTATTGGCGTCCGCCAGGCGCTGCACCGAGCCGATGCCGTGCTCCTTGAGGATCCGCTGCACGCCGCGGATGGTGTAGCCCTCGCCATACAGCAGCCGGCGGATGCCGCGCAGCAGGTCGACATCGTCGGGGCGATAATAGCGCCGGCCGCCGCTGCGCTTCATCGGCTTGATCTGGGTGAACCGCGTCTCCCAGAACCTCAGCACGTGCTGGGGAATGTCGAGG
>JBAQER010000857.1:0-19741 GCA_049286845.1 Bradyrhizobium sp. | reverse complement strand
CGTCATGGCCGGGCAAGAGCGCGAAGCGCGTCTTCGCGCTAGATGACCCCGCCATCCACGTTTTTAGGCCCGCGCGAAGACCAAGGCGTGGATGCCCGGGTCAAGCCCGGGCATGACGACTGTGTTGTGTTCGGCCGATAATGCCTACACTCCCTTCATGTCTTCAATTTCAAAGAACCACATCGCCGTCATCGGCGCCGGCCCCGCCGGCCTGATGGCCGCCGAGGTGCTGGCTCAGGGCGGCGTCGCCGTCACCGTCTATGACGCGATGCCGTCGGCGGGCCGCAAGTTCCTGATGGCCGGGCGCGGCGGGCTCAATCTGACTCACAGCGAGAAGCTCGAGGAATTCCTCACCCGCTACGACAAGACTTCGCCGCAACTCACCGCAGCCATTGAAGCATTTCCGCCGGACGCCTTGCGCGCATGGAGCGAGGGGCTGGGCCAGCCGACCTTCGTCGGTTCCAGCGGCCGAATTTTTCCCGAAGCGTTGAAGGCCTCGCCGCTGCTGCGAGCATGGCTGCGGCGGCTCGACTCGATAGGAGTGAAATTCGCGCTGCGCCACCGCTGGACCGGCTGGGACGAGCGGGGCCGCTTGCTGTTTGAAACGCCCGACGGACCGCGCGTTGTCGGTGCGCACGCAACCATGCTCGCGCTCGGCGGCGCCAGCTGGCCGCGGCTCGGGTCGACCGGTGCATGGGTGGAAATACTCGCGGCCAAGGGCGTGACGATATCGCCGCTCAGACCAGCCAATTGCGGCTTCGCCGTCGCCTGGTCCGATATTTTTCGCAATCGCTTCGAAGGCCATCCGCTCAAGGGCGTTGCGTTGTCGTTCGGCGAACACAGCGTGCGCGGCGAGGCCATGGTCACACGCACCGGCATCGAGGGCGGCGGGATTTACGCGCTGTCGGCGGTGTTGCGCGAAGCTATTGCCGGCTCGGGGCAGGCAACCCTGCACATCGCCTTGCGGCCCGATCTGGAAATCTCCGATCTGGTTGCCCGGCTGTCTGCCCCCCGCGGCAAGCAATCCTTTTCGAACTGGCTGCGCAAGGCCGCGCATCTGTCGCCCGTCGCCATCGGCCTCTTGCAGGAGGCGGCGATCGCCTCGGGCACGTCGCTGTCGTCGCTGTCGCCAGAAAAGCTTGCCGCATTGATCAACGCGGTGCCGATCCGGCTCACCGGCATTGCCCCGATAGCGCGCGCGATCTCGACCGCCGGCGGAATTTCGTTCGACGAACTCGATACCGATTTCATGATCCGGCGGCTGCCTGGCGTCTTCGCTGCGGGCGAAATGCTTGACTGGGAAGCGCCGACCGGCGGCTACCTGCTGCAGGCGTCGTTTGCGACGGGGGCTGCGGCGGGGAAGGGCGTGCTGAAGTGGCTGGAGAGGCGAATGGGGAATGGCGAATAGCGAATGGAAGATTTCTACTCGCTACTCGCTATTCGCCATTCCCCATTCGCCTATCTCAACTTCCCCCGCGCCGCCACCGACAGCGTGCCGACGATTTCCTCGCCGCGCACCATCACTACCTCGTCCATCATGTTGACGACGACGCAAACATGGTTCGGCACGATCCGCACGATGTCGCCGACATTGGGGCGGGTGTTGCTGCGGGTCAGGTCGAGGAATCCGTGTTCCTCGGCGAAGCGGGCGATCTTCGCTTCCGGGTGCTCGAGGATCAGCCCGTGGCCGTCGAGGCCGCCGCCGGTATCGGAGGTCAGGGTTTTTGAACCGGCGTCGAGAATACCGCGATCGGGGCCGGCGCGGCTGACCACGGTCGAATAGATATTCAGCGCGCAATCGTCCCAGCCGGCGACGCCGGCGGCGACCTGCATGCGGTCGTTATAGATATAGGTGCCGGGCCGGTGCTCGGTGGCGCCCTTGAGCTTGCCGACATTTTTCAGGTTCGGTGTGCCGCCGGTGGAAACGATCGCCGCGTCGAGTCCGTGCGCGCGCACCCCGGCCAGCGCCTCGTCGTAGAAGCGTTGTGCCTCCGCCCAGCCGGTTTCGGTCGGGTACAGCATGAAGCCCGCGAACAGCAATCCCTTCGAGGCTGCGATCGCGCGCGCCAGCGCGATGGCTTCGGCCGGAGTTTCGACGCCGGCGCGCTTGCGCCCGGTGTCGCATTCGACCACCACCGAGAGCGGCCGGCCGGAAGCGGCTGCCGCCTGCGGCAGGCCGGCAATCACGGTCGAATTATCGGCGGCGACCGTCATATTGGCCTTGGCCTGCAGGGCGCCGAGCCGCGCCATTTTCTCCTCGCCGATCAGATTGTAGCTGATCAGGATGTCGTCGATCCCGGCGTTCGCCATCACCTCGGCCTCGCCGAGCTTCTGGCAGGTGATGCCCTTGGCGCCGGCCGCGATCTGCAGTCGCGCCAGCACCGGGCTCTTGTGGGTCTTGATGTGCGGCCGGTTGGCGACCCCGGCCGCATCACAGGCGGCCTGGATTCGCGCGATGTTGCGTTCCACGCGCTCCATGTCGATGACGGCGCAAGGCGTGCCGTATTCGCGGGCGATCTTGGCGGCGAGGGGTGTGGTCATTCCAACTCCAAGTCAGGCCTGTTCGATCTCTTCGCGCAGCACTTCAAGTTCCAGCCATCGGTCCTCGGCCTCCTGCAATTCCTTCTGCGCTTTGGTAAGTGCATCAGAGGCTTGGTCGAACTTCTTGCGATCCTTCTGGAACAAATTGGGATCGTCAAGATGCCGCTGCTGCTTGGCGATTTCGGCCTGCAGCCTGGCGATGGTCTTGGGCAGCGTTTCCAGCGCGTGCTTTTCGTTGAAATTGAGCCGACGCTTCGATGTGCCTGATGGCGTGCCGGTTTTCGTTTCGCGTTTCTCTTCGGCGGCGGTTGCCGCCGCCTTCACCGCCTCGCGCCTCAGATCCGCGCCACGCTGCGACAGCATGTCGGTATAGCCGCCGGCATATTCGATCCAGTGGCCGTCGCCTTCCGGCGCGATCACCGAGGTCACGACGCGATCGAGGAAGTCGCGGTCATGGCTGATCAGGATCACGGTGCCCTCGTAGTCGCCGAGCATTTCCTCCAGCACGTCGAGGGTTTCGAGATCGAGGTCGTTGGTCGGCTCGTCCAGCACCAAAAGGTTGGAGGGCTTCGCCAGCGCGCGGGCCAGCATCAGCCGGCCGCGCTCGCCGCCCGAAAGCACCTCCAGCGGCGTTCGCATCTGCTCCTGTCCGAACAGAAAGTCCTTCATGTAGCTGACCACATGCTTCGGCTTGCCGCCAACCATGACGTGGTCGCCGCGGCCGCCGGTCAGGGCTTCGGTCAGCGTCGATTTGGGGTCGAGGCTTTCGCGGTGCTGGTCCAGCGTCGCCATCTCGATGTTGGCGCCGAAACGGATGGTGCCGCTGTCCGGCGGCTTGGCGCCGGTCAGCATCTCGATCAGCGTGGTCTTGCCGGCGCCGTTCGGACCGACGATGCCGATGCGGTCGCCGCGCTGCACCCGGATCGAAAAACCGTCGACGATCTTGCGGTCGCCATAGGTCCTGGAGATGTTCTTGGCTTCGATGACGAGCTTGCCGGATTTGTCGGCTTCGGCGGCGGCGAGGTTGGCATTCCCGGTGGCGCCGCGGTAGTCGCGCCGCTGCTGGCGCAGCGCGTGGAGATTGCCGAGCCGCTTGACGTTGCGCTTGCGGCGTCCGGAGACGCCGTAGCGAAGCCAGTGCTCCTCCGCGACGATCTTGCGGTCGAGCTTGTGCTGGTCGCGCTCTTCCTCGGCCAGCACCTCGTCGCGCCATTCCTCGAATGCGCTGAAGCCGCGGTCGATCTGCTTGATCTGGCCGCGATCGAGCCAGGCGGTGGAGCGCGACAAATTGGAGAGGAAGCGGCGGTCATGGCTGATGATGACCAGCGCGCTGCGCCGGCTGCCGAGTTCGCCCTCCAGCCATTCGATGGTGGTAAGGTCGAGATGGTTGGTGGGTTCGTCCAGCAGCAGGATGTCAGGCGAGGGCGCCAGCACCCGCGCCAGCGCGGCGCGGCGGGCTTCGCCGCCGGAAAGATGCGCGGGGTCTTCATCGCCGTGCAGGCCGAGCTGCTCCAGCACATAGCGGGCCTGATAGTGGTCGTCGCCGGGGCCAAGGCCCGCCTCGACATAGGCCAGCGTGGTCGCAAAACCGTCGAAATCCGGCTCCTGCGGCAGATAGCGGACGGTGGCGCCGGGCTGCACGAAGCGGCTGCCGCTGTCGGGCTCGACCAGCCCGGCGGCGATCTTCAGCAGCGTCGACTTGCCCGAGCCGTTGCGGCCGATCAGGCAGACGCGCTCGCCGGCAGATACCGACAGTTCGACGCCCGACAACAGCGGCGTACCGCCGAAGGTCAGCTTGATGTCTTTCAACTGGATCAGCGGAGGCGCCATGGCTCTTTAATTCAACTCTGTTCTTGCGCACTTTGATCGGCGCGTTGGCGCTGGATGCGGCGGATGGTCTGGTCGAGCGCCGAAAGGAATGCCGAGCGGTCGCGCGGCGCGAACGACCGGGGACCGCCGGTGACTTCGCCCGAAGACCGCAGGTCGGTCATCAGGTTGCGAACCGCTAGCGTCATCCCGATCGATTGCTCCGTGAACGGTTTGCCGTTCGGTGCGATCACCTCGGCGCCGGTCTTCACGCAACGGCTTGCCAGCGGGATATCCGAGGTGATGACGATATCGCCCTTTCCCGCGCGTTCCGCAATCCAGTCGTCGGCGGCGTCCATCCCGGAGCCCGCCGCGACGCGCTCGATCAGCGGGTCCTGCGGCACCCGGATGAAGCTGCCGGCGACCACGCTGACGGGCAGTCCGTGCCGGATGGCGACGCGGTAGATTTCGTCTTTGACCGGACAGGCGTCGGCGTCGACATAGATGCGGGTGGTGTTCAAAACGGCTGTCATCGGCTGGAGATTGAGATCGGGGCGCAACTGCGCTCCCGAATGCGCGTGGTACCCCATCACGGGCGGAATTGCGAGGAAAACGGAGCGTGGAACACGCTTGCCTCGGCATTTTCTTCGCGTACCATTGTGGCCAGAAACGCCAACCAGAAACAGAGGAAACGCAGGAAATGCCGAGCCGGCTCGAAAGCTACCGCGTCCAGGCCTACAACACCGCCAAACTCTCCGAAAACAAGATGCATGACGACACCGTGGCCAAGCGGTTCGGATTTTCGGGCGGCCTCGTCCCCGGCGTCGACGTGATGGCCTATATGATGCACATGCCGGTGGCGAAATGGGGCCGGGCCTTTCTCGAACGCGGATTGATCGACGCGCGCTTCGTCAAGCCGGTCTATGACGGCGAGACCGCCGACGTGACGGCCGCGGAAAACAATGGCGTGCTTTCGATCGAGGTCAAAAGCCGGGGCCAGCTCTGCGCTACCGGGACCGCCTCGTTGCCTGCCGCTCCGCCGACAATTTCGATTGCGGATTACAAGGCGGTCGCCGCGGTGGCCGAGCGCATGCCGGTCAATGCCGCCTCCTATGAGCTTGGCAAATGGCTCGGCACCGTGCCGCGCGACTGGGCCGGCGAGGCGGGCAGGGAATATCTCGCCGATGTCCGCGAAGCAGACCCGATCTATGCCCGGGAAGGCCTCGCCCATCCCGGCCTGCTGCAGCGGGTGATGAACAAGGTGCTGGTCGACAACGCCATCCTGGGGCCGTGGATCCATGTCGGCAGCACGATGCAGCTGCTCTCGGCCGCCAAGGCCGGCGACGAGATCACCGCGCGGGCCAGGGTCACCGGCAATTACGACAAGAAGGGCCACCGCTTCGTCGAACTCGACGCGCTGGTGGTTGCCAACGGCAAGACGCCTTTGGCGCATTGCCAGCACATCGCGATCACCCAGCCGCGCGAGCAGGCGGCGGCGTAGGCGCGCGGTGCGCTCGCAGCGCCTGAGCGCTCATATGAGACTATTTGAGGAATTAGCGGACCATGACCGTCACCGTCGACTATTACATGACACTCACTTCGCCCTGGACCTATCTCGGCAGCGCGCCGTTCGCCGAGATCGCCAAGCGAAACAACGTGACCGTCAATATCAAGCCCTGCAAGTTCGGACCGATCTTCGAGCAGACCGGCGGGCTGCCGCTGCCGAAGCGCTCGCCGCAGCGGCGCGCCTACCGGATGATGGAGTTGAAGCGCTGGCGAGAGGTGCGGGGCGTTCCGCTGCACCTCGAGCCGAAATATTTCCCCTGCGACGATGCCGCGGCGACGCGGCTGGTGATCGCGGCCAAGCTGCAAGGCAAGGATGCGCTCAAGCTGTCGCAGGAACTCGGGCGCGCATTGTGGGAGCGCGAGGAAACGCTGGCTGATCCCGACACCCTCGCATCGGCCGCGCGGCGGGCCGGTCTCGATGCCGCGGAGCTGCGCGCCCGCGGTCCTTCCGACGCCGAACTCGACGCGCTGCACGACCAGTACACAAATGAGGCTCTTACGTCCGGCGTGTTCGGCGCGCCGAGCTACGTGCTGCCTTCGGGCGAGATCTTCTGGGGCCAGGACCGGCTGGAGCTGCTGGAGCGGGCGTTGAAGAAGCTGGCTTAGCCGGAGCGCTTCGCACACCGGCGATCCTTTCACATCGTGAAGATGCGCCCGGGATTGAGAATCTGATGCGGGTCGAGCGCGCGCTTCAGCGTGCGCATGGTCTCGATTTCCTCCGCGGTGCGGCTGAGCTTGAGATAGGGCCGCTTCAGAATGCCGATGCCGTGTTCGGCCGAGATCGAGCCGGCGAACTCGCCGGTGATGCCGTAAACGAGTTTAGAGATCTCCTCATACTTGTCGGCCGGCGGCGGGTATTTTGCGTTGACATGCAGGTTGCCGTCGCCGGCATGGCCGAACACGATCGCGTAGGCATCCCTGTGGATCGTCTTCAATCCCACGTCGATGGCGTCCGCGAACGCCTCCATCTTGTCGATGGCAAGGCTGATGTCGAAGCCGACGCCGGGACCGAGCGCGCGGCCGAGTTCGACCGAGGAATCCCGAATCCGCCAGATCGCCGCGGCCGCTGCCCCGGAGCTCGCAATCGTGGCGTCGAGGATGATGTCGTCCCCCAGTGCCTGCTCGAGCAAACTTTCGAGATCGGCGCGGATACGCCCGGCGTCGCTGCCGGAGGATTCGAGCAGGACGTAGAAGGGATGATTGGTCGGAAGCGGCGCGGCGACGCCTTTCACCAGTTCGGTGGTGAGGCGATAATAGTTGTTCCACATCACCTCAAAGGCGGTGAGGTCGCCGCCCAGCCGCGAGCGCGAAAGCGCCAGCAAGGCGCGGACCTTGTCGAATCTGGAAAGCGCGCACAGCGCCACCTGCTGCTCCGCCGGCGCCGGGAAGATCCGCAGCGCGGCGCGCGTGACCACGCCGAGCGTGCCCTCGGTGCCGACGAACAATTGCTTGAGATCGATGCCGGTGTTGTTCTTGATGTATTTGCGCACCCCTTTGAGGATGGTGCCGTCCGCAAGCACGGCTTCGAGCCCGAGCACGAGGTCGCGCGTCATGCCATAGCGGATCACCCGGTTGCCGCCGGCATTGGTGGAGATGTTGCCGCCGATGGTGCAGCTGCCCCGCGCGCCGAGATCGAGCGGGAACATGAAGCCGTCCTGTTCGACGCGCTCCTGCAGCCGTTGCAGCGGCACGCCGGTTTGCGTGATGACGACCCCGCCGCCGGTATCGACTTCTTCGATCGCGTTCATGCGCTCCGTCGAAAGCACGATTTCGCCCGGCGCCGGCATCGTGGCGCGCACCAGCCCGGTCATGCCGCCCTGTGTCGTGACCGGCACGCGCGCCCGATGGCAAAGCTTGAGGAATTGCGAGACCTCTTCCGTCGTGCGCGGCCGCACCACCGCAAGCGGGGGCGCGACCGCAACACCGGCCATGTCGGTGTGATAGCGGGCGCCGATGTCACTGCCGGACAGGACCGTCGTCGCATCGAACGCAGCGCGAAGTTCGCCGATGATTGCCGCCTGCACGTAGCTTGCTCCGTTTCACTCTCAGTCGTCATCCCACGCGAAAGCGGGGGATCCAGTATGCCGCGGCTTCTCGGTCTATCACAGGTGTCTCGGCGTACTGGGTCGCCCGGTCAAGCCGGATGCCGACGATCATGGATGTGGCGGCTCACGCCGCCTTCTTCTTCGCATCCTGGATCGCACGCCAGACCCGCTCGGGCGTCAACGGCATGTCGATGTGGGTGATGCCGTATTCGGAGAGCGCGTCGAGCACCGCGTTGACGATCGACGCCAGACTTCCGGCGCAGCCGGCTTCGCCACAGCCCTTGGTGCCCAGCGGATTGGACTTGGCGGGCACCGGATGATCGCCGACCTCCATCAGCGGCACATCCTCGGCGCGCGGCATCGCGTAATCCATGAACGAGCCGGTGATCGGCTGGCCGCTGGAGTCGTAGCTGACCTGCTCCATCAGCGCCTGGCCGATGCCCTGGGCGACGCCGCCATGCAACTGGCCGGCGACGATCATCGGATTGACGATGGTGCCGAAATCGTTGACGCCGGTGTAGCGCACGATGCGCGTCACGCCGGTGTCGGGATCGATCTCGACTTCCGCGACATGGCAGCCATTGGGGAAGGTCGACGGCGTGTCCTTGGTGGCGTGGTCGACGTCGAGCGAAGCCGGCGCGCCCTCCGGCATCTTGCCCTCGCGCATCCGCTGCGCCAGTTCCATGATACCGATGCTGCGGTCGGTGCCGGCAATGGTGAAGCGGCCATTGCCGAATTCGATGTCGCCTTCCGACGCCTCCAGCAGATGAGCCGCCGCCTGCTTGCCCTTGGCGACGACGAGTGCTGCGGATTCGACGATTGCGGCGCCCGTCGCGGTGATCGAGCGTGAACCGCCGGTGCCGTTACCGAAGCGCACCAGATCGCTGTCGTTCTGCTCCAGCGTGATCTTTTCGAAGGGCACGCCGAGCTGGGCGGAGAGCACCTGCGCGAACGGTGTGGCGTGGCCTTGCCCGTAATCGAGCGTGCCGGTCGTCAGCTTCACCGAACCGTCCGGCTCGAAGGTGATCTTGCCCAGTTCGCCGGAGGGCGGGGCGGTGACTTCGAGATAGGAGCCGATCGCGATGCCGCGCAGCTTGCCTTTCTTGCGGCTCTCTTTCTTGCGTTTGGCGAAATTGGCGTGATCGGAAATTTCCAGTGCCTTGTTGAACACGCCCTGGAAGTCGCCGCTGTCATAGATGACGCCGCTAGCCGCCGCGAACGGCATCTGCGCCGACTTGATGAAGTTGCGCTTGCGCAGCGTCAGCCGGTTGATTCCCATCTCGTCGGCGGCGCGGTCGATCAGGCGTTCCATGTAGTAATTGGCCTCGGGCCGGCCGGCGCCGCGATAGGCGCCCATCAGCGTGGTGTTGGTCAGGACCGTCTTGATGTCGACGCCGAGCAGCGGGGTGCGATAGACGCTGGCGAGATTCTTTCCCGTGTTGAGCGACAGCGGTCCCGGCGCCACGCCGGTGATATAGGCCCCGAGGTTGCCGTAGCCGGAGAGGCGGACGGCGAGGAACTTGCCCTCGGCGTCGAGCGCGAGTTCGGCATGGATGAGCTGGGCGCGGCCGTGGCTGTCGGACAGGAAGCTGGTCGACCGTTCATCGGTCCATTTCACCGGCCGTCCCAGCGCTCTCGCCGCATGCAGGATGCAGGTATATTCGGGATAGCTGACGTTCTTCATGCCAAAGGAACCGCCGACATTGGCGGTCAGGATGCGGACCTTGTCGTTCGGCACGTTGAGGATCTTCGCCAGCGTCACCTTGTTGCCCGACACGCCCTGGGTCGGAACCTGCAGCGTGTAGCGCTCGCTGGTCTTGTCGTAGGCCGCCAGCGCCACGCGCGGTTCCATCGACACCACGGCGACACGGGTATTGACGATGTCGAGCTTCGTCACATGCGCCGCGCCGGCGAAGGCGGCCTCGATCTTGGCGGTGTCGCCGTAGTGATAATCGAGCGCGACGTTGTTGGGGATGTGGTCATAGAGCTGGGGGGCGCCGGGACTGGCCGCTTCGGCGGCGTCGGTGACTGCGGGGAGCGGGTCGATATCGATCTCGACGGCTTCGGCGGCATCGCGCGCCTGCGCCAGCGTCTCGGCGACGACGAAGGCGACGGGATCGCCGACGAAGCGCACCTTGTCGCTCACCAGCGCGGTGCGGTTGGTCTGCAGCAGCGGCGTACCGTCACGGCTCTTCAGCGGCAGGCCGCAGGTGAAGGGCCCGTAATTCGCCGGTGCGAGGTCCTTGGCCGTATAGACCCCGAGCACGCCCGGCATGCCCTTGGCGGCCTTGGTGTCGATGCCGCGGATGATCCCGTGGGCATGGCTGGAGCGTACGATCCAGGCGTAAGCCTGGCCGGGCAGGTGGAAATCGTCGGTGTATTTGCCCTTGCCGCGGACCAGCGTGTCGTCCTCCTTACGGCGTACCGGTTGCCCGACACCATATTTTTGCAGTGCGATAGCGTTTTCCAGGGAGGACGGAGACGAGTGATCTTGCATTGGCAGGTACCTGAAAGGCTTGGTTTTTGCTCGATTTCGCGGGTTCCCGTGAGATAACGCACCGATACCGGTACGACAACGCCTGATTGGGCATGCTGCCATGTGAACGGCTGTTGCGCGGCGCTAGCGCGCTGCTAAAGTTTCCGTGAACGGAAATTCCACGCCGGCCCCCGAAGGCCGCGGAAAGACATTTTGGATGAACCAAGACACCCGGCTTCGCAATGGCTTTGCGCCGCGCGAAGACGACGGCCCAAGGCTGCGTAATGGCCTGCCCGGGGCGGCTCATTCGCCGGCCACCGGAACCGGCGTCTACGCCGCGCTGGACCTTGGCACCAACAATTGCCGGCTCTTGATCGCCTGTCCCACCGGCGACGGCTTTCGTGTGGTCGACTCGTTCTCGCGGATCATCCGGCTGGGGGAAGGCATATCGGCGACCGGCTGCATCAGCGACGCCGCGATCGACCGCGCCATCGCCGCCCTGAGCATTTGCCGCGACAAGATCCATTCCAGGAAGGCCGGGCGCCTGCGGCTGATCGCAACGGAGGCCTGCCGCGCGGCCTCCAACGCCGACGGCTTCCGGCACCGGGTCGAAGCGGAGACCGGGATCCGGCTCGAGGTGATCGATCGCGAGACCGAAGCGACGCTGGCCGTGATCGGCTGTTCGCCGCTGCTCGATCCGAAGGGCCGCGGCGCCATTCTGTTCGACATCGGCGGCGGGTCCACGGAACTGGTCCGGATCGAGCGCGAACCCGATGAGCAGGATGCGGCGCCCCGCATCAAGGGGTGGATGTCGATCCCGCTCGGCGTCGTCTCGCTGGCCGAGCATTTCGGCGGCAAGGACGTCACGCCGCAATCCTACGCCGATATGGTCGAGGAGGTCGCCCAGCACATCGCGCCGTTCGCGGCCCAGCACGGCGAGGACCTGGCGGAGATGCATCTGCTCGGTACCTCGGGCACGGTGACGACGCTGGCCGGGGTCCACCTCAATCTGGCGCGATACGATCGCCGCCGGATCGACGGCGTCTGGATGAGCGATGCGGATCTTTCTGCCACCATCGCGCGCCTGCTCGGCATGAGCTATCAGGAGCGCGCCAGCAACAATTGCATCAGCGTCGAGCGCGCCGACCTGGTGCTGGCGGGCTGCGCCATTCTCGATGCCATCCGCAACGCGTTCCCGCTGCCGAGGCTGCGGGTCGCCGATCGCGGCCTGCGCGAGGGCATGCTGGTCGAAATGATGCGCGAGGACGGCACGCTCGGCGGATGCCGATAGGCGTTTGCGCCGGCAATGTGCTAGAGCCCTCAAATCATGGCGAAAGACACCACCGGCCGTCTGCACGTAACCGTCAAGACCGGCGGCAAACGCAAGCTGTCCTCCAAGCTCTGGCTGGAGCGGCAGCTCAACGATCCCTATGTGGCGCAGGCCAAACGGGAGGGCCTGCGCTCGCGCGCGGCCTTCAAGCTGATCGAGATCGACGACAAGCACCATTTTCTCAAGCCGGGCATGACGGTGGTCGATCTCGGCGCGGCGCCCGGCGGCTGGAGCCAGATCGCCGCCAAGCGGGTCGGCGCCGCCGACGGCAGGGGCAAGGTGATTGCGATCGACCTTCTGGAGATGCCGGAGATCCCCGGCGTCAGCTTCGCCCAGCTCGACTTTCTCAAAGAAGAGGCGCCCGACAAGTTGCTGAAGATGATGGGCGGCCGCGCCGACGTCGTGCTGTCCGACATGGCCGCCAACACCACCGGCCATCGCAAGACCGATCAACTGCGCATCCTCGGTCTCGTCGAAGGCGCCGCCGCGTTTGCCGCCGACGTGCTCAATCCCGGCGGAACCTTCGTCGCCAAGGTGTTCCAGAGCGGCGCCGATGCGGCGCTGATGACGCAGCTCAAGCAGGATTTCGCCACCGTCAAGCACGTCAAGCCGGCGTCGAGCCGCAAGGATTCTTCCGAGCGCTATGTGCTGGCGATGGGATTTCGGGGCGGGCAGGCAAAGCCGCCGGGCGATCACACCTAGGCGCGCCGATCGGCTATTGGCCCGTCGCCAGCCGCCGAACGCCGGATGCAGTCAGCCCAAGCTCTCCGAGCCGTCTGACGGCGTAGCCCAGTCCGACCAGGCGCTCCCAGTGCAATTGAGGAATCTCGCGCTGCGCGTCGCCCTTGCCGACCTCGAGCAACGAGGCAAATTCGTCTGGACTGAGGGCAGGGGGATGATCCGTCATCATGCGACCTCGTCGGTGCAGACCTTGAAGCTGACCAGCGTATTCGGCCCGAACGTCTGGGTGATCGGGACATCGGCGGCATCGCGCCCCTGCGCAATCAGAACGCGGCCGATCCGCGGCACGTTGTTGCGCGGGTCGAACGTATGCCAGTGTCCGCCGAGATAGGCCTCGAACCATCCGGCGAAGTCGCCCGGCCCGTAAGGCGGCAGTGTGCCCATGTCGCCGAGATATCCGGTGCAGTAGCGCGCCGGAATATTCATGCAGCGGCAAAATGTAATGGCGAGATGGGCATAGTCGCGGCATACGCCCTTGCCCTCGGTGTAGGCGTCCCAGGCGGTCTTGGTTGCGCGGGCGTGCTCGTAACCGAAAGCGATGTGACGGTGCACGAAATCACAGATGGCCTGGACCCGCGCCCAGCCCGGGGGCGTCCCCTCGAACAGCTTCCATGCGATGTCCGAGAGCCGGTCGGTCTCGCAGTAGCGGCTGCCGAGCAGGTAGACCAGTGTATCGGTCGGCAGATCCTCGACCGCATGTTGTTGGGCCGAGAGAACAGCCGGGTCAGGCAGGCCGCTGTCGCGAACGACACCGTCGGCAGCGAGGCGCACTCGGCCGGCCGGTGCGACGATACGGCTGCACCAGTTGCCGAAGAGATCACGATAGGGCGTGATCGGCACGGAAGGGCTGATGGTCAGGAAATCGGGAACGATGACGTCGGACGCGCGCGTGAAATGCGTACCCAGCACCATGATCATCGGCGTCGGTTGCGGAAAATCGTACAGCATTTCGAATCCGACGCGAATTTTCATTCGAAACACTTTCGCTAAATACAATCATTGAGATGGCTATCAAGCCCTCGAATGCAAGGCGCAGACTGCCTTAATTAGGTCAAATGCACGCATGCGGCGAGAAAGCCATAGCTAATTTCCGTGAAAGCGCGCAGGGTGCTCAGATGTCCGAATATGTCGACGTCCTCACGCGCAGAAGCGCTGGTCTATGACCACGCGCTCGCGACGGGAAACGGTTCATTTCAAGCATCCCTTCCGGCTCAAGGGTGTCGATCGCTTGTTGTCGCCCGGCGCTTACGAGGTCGTCACCGACGAGGAGATGATCGAAGGTCTTTCGTTTCCGAGCTTTCGGCGCGTCGCCACGATGATCATGGTGCCCGGCGTCGCGCCGCGCAAGTCCTCGATGGAGATGTTCGCGATCAGCTCGGTCGATCTGTCGGATGCGCAACGCAACGATGCCAGTGCACGGGATGAGTGACATCCCGGTCGACCTCGACAGACATCGTGGCATGGCGGCACAAAAGGCGACCGACATCCGCCGTGTGCTGGCCGATGTCGAGGCCAATGCAAAGCTGTTGCGCGACCGGCAGGGCGAGGTGGAAATCGAGCTTCTCGCCGTGCCGGCCACCTCGTGGCCCGAGGCGGCCGCAAAGGCGCGTTATGTCTTGAACTTGTATGCGGCCGATCTTGCTCCGGCCGATACGCACCATCGCGACCTGGTCGCGGCGGTACTTGCGGACTTTGCCCGGCTCTCCGGTGAGAGCTGAACGATGCCGGCTTATCCCCGGATCAACTGAGACTTCACCCCTTCGTTCGCTGCAGAAGCGAACGTCCAAATCGAAAGTATCCGATGCAGAACCTATCGCCACGTCACGTCAAGACGGAAGAATCGCTTCGCCTCGGCGTTGTATCCGGCTGGTACTCGACCAAGGTCAGCGGAACATTCGTCTCGGGACCGCATGAGTCCGAGGCCGATTGTCTTCGCAGGATCTCCGAGATCGATCCCCCGCTGAAAAAGCGAAAATGAGGGGGTTCAGATGACCCTTGCACGCGGCAGTGCCGGAGCTTTCGAACATAATCGGATGGTCATGCTGTTTTCCATGATGGACGGCAGCAGGGAGGTCAGTTGCGCCATCAGCAGCTCGGCGATGGACGATCTGGAACACGTGGCCCGGACCAGGCCGGAACAGCGCGAGGAGCAATTTCTGCGATTGCGCGAGCGGATCGAACAATGCGCGTCCCGCAAGTTTCTCGCGGGGGAGTTCGAGGGGACCCCGCCCGGCATCATCCTGCGAAGCCTCGATTTTCGCAGCTAGGACGCCGTTCGAAAGAGCAGGCCGGCGCAACGACGCCGCGCCGATCTAGGCTTGCGCCACGCTGCTGCTCCTGGGCCGGGCTTCGATCGCCATCCGCACTTCCTTGGCGCTCATGAGGGCTCGCCGGATATTCTTGTCTTCCGAAGTGGTATCGAACGTAATCAGCCGGTTGCAGTGCTGGCAGTTGGTTTGAAAGCCGTCACGAATTCTTTGCGCCCGCTCCCGGAATACCTGCGTGCAATTCGTGCATTTGATTCTCACTTTTTCGTCGATCATGAATTGCCCCTTGAGACTCTGCGGCAGCAATCTGCTGGCCAGGATTTAAGGGCGTGTTCGAAGGGTCGCTAAAACTCTCTTCAAATGTAGCTGCGATGACCTGGCGATCTACCCGAGCCGCTGATCCCGGGCGTCTTCGGTGGTTTCGCCGGCCGCTTTGACCGCCGCTTTCGCAGCACCCTTGCGGCTGGAAATCTCGATCGCCTGGCGGCCGGAGATTTCGTGACCGGCATCGTCGGGCATCTGCCAGAAGAACCAGGCCGAGACTGCGGAGATGGCCGCTACCACGAGGAATGCCGGGGCGAAGTCGGCGGCGCCGAGTTCGCTGACATGGCGCATCAGCATGGTGGTTTCCACCGACAAGGCGCCGACGGCGACGCCGGCGGAAATCGCCAGTTGCTGGTTGACGCTGACCAGCGTGGTGGCCCGGCTCATCTGGGCCGGCTCGACCTCGGCATAGGCGACGGTGCTGATGGCGGTGAACTGCAGCGAGCGGAAGAAGCCGCCGACCACCAGAATGATCATGATCAGCAGCAGCGGCGTCGTCGCAGTGAACAGCGCGCAGGCGGCCAGAAAGACCGAACTGATGACGGCGTTGATGGTCATCAAGTTGCGGAAGCCGAAGGTGCGGATGATCCGCGCGGCCAGAGTCTTCATGCCCATGGCGCCGACGGCGGAGGCGAACGTCACCAGCCCGGAGCGGAACGGCGACAGGCCGAAGCCCACCTGCATCAACAGCGGCAGCAGAAACGGCAGCGCGCCGATGCCGAGGCGGAACAGGAAGCCGCCGACGATGCTGGCGCGCAAGGTCGGCAGCCGCATCAGCGAAAAGTCCAGCACCGGCGACCCGGTGCGCCTCGCGTGAATCACGTAGAGCGTCATCGAGATCGAGCCGATCGCCACCAGGGCCACGACGACGGTCCACGGCAGCAAATTGAGGCCGGCGACCGACAGGCCGAACGCGATGCCGGCAAGGCCGATCCCGGCCAGCGCCAGGCCGTAGAGGTCGAAGCGCTCGGGATCCTCGCTTTTGATCGGATCGATGTACTTCATCGCCATGAAGATGCCGACGAGGCCGATCGGAATGTTGATCAGGAAGATCCAGTGCCAGGAGAAATAGGTGGTGATGAAGCCGCCGAGCGGCGGCCCGATCACCGGGCCGATCAGCGCCGGCACCGTGACCCAGGCCATCGCGTTGACCAGCGCGCTCTTGTCGATCGAGCGCAGCAGCACCAGCCGCCCGACCGGCGTCATCATCGCGCCGCCGATGCCCTGCAGGATGCGCGCGATCACGAAATGGGTGACGGAAGAGGACAGCGCGCAGCCGATCGAGCCGACCATGAAGATGCCGATGGCGACCGAGAACACCATGCGCGCGCCGAAGCGGTCGGCGGTCCAGCCGCTCGCCGGGATGAACACCGCGAGCGACAGCAGGTACGAGGTGATGGCGAGCTTGAGCGTCAGCGGGCTGGTGCCGATGTCGGCCGCGATCGCCGGAAGCGAGGTCGCTATCACGGTCGAGTCCATGTTCTCCATGAACAGGGCGGTGGCCACGATGAGCGGGATCAGGCGTTCCTTGGTCATCGGGATCCGCGGAGGGCCGGGAAAACGGCGGGCGGACCGGCTGTATCATCGCACGGCCGGTGCGGCCATTGCGGAACACGGCAGACCGCCTAAATCCTGCGTGATCTGCCCCCGGGAGACCCGCCGCCGGGTTATCCGCGCTGACACGGCGGAAACCGGGCTATCCGCGCGGACCGGGCAAGAGGCGGGCCGCCGCCGACGAAAAGCCTGTGCATGGCTGGCAAACGCTTTGATTCGGCGGCCTGCCATGCTATCGACCACCGCCAACCCTACCGATGGGCTTCGATTCGACGGTAACGCCATCTGCGTCGCCGAAGGTCCTGTTCATCCCTAGATCGTACCGCGGCAAACGAGCCGCCGAAGGAGTTGGTAATGGCTGTTGTGCAGGGACTTCAGGGGATTCGCGAAGCCTATACGTTCGACGACGTGCTTCTGAAACCGGGCCTTTCGGATATCCTGCCCTCGGAGGCCGATATCCGCTCCCACGTCACCCGCGCCATCCCGCTCAACATTCCGATCATTGCCTCGGCGATGGATACCGTTACCGAGGCGCGCATGGCGATCGCCATGGCGCAGGCCGGCGGCGTCGGCGTCATTCACCGCAATTTCGACGTCGACGGCCAGGCCGCCCAGGTGCGGCAGGTCAAGAAGTATGAATCGGGAATGGTGGTCAATCCGCTGACCATCGGTCCCGATGCGATGCTGTCGGACGCGATGGCGCTGATGACCGATCACGGTTTTTCCGGCATTCCGGTGGTCACCGGCGCCACCAAGGGCATCCCGGGCAAGCTGGTCGGCATCCTCACCAACCGCGACGTGCGGTTCGCTACCGACCCCAGGCAAAAAGTCAGCGAATTGATGACGCATGAAAACCTCGTCACGGTGCGCGAAGGCGTCAGCCAGGACGAGGCGAAGCGGATGCTGCACAAGCACCGCATCGAAAAATTGCTTGTCGTCGACGAGCAGTATCGCTGCGTCGGTCTCATCACCGTCAAGGACATGGAAAAGGCGGTCGCCCATCCCCTGGCCTGCAAGGATGCGCAGGGCCGCTTGCGCGTCGCTGCCGCGACCACGGTCGGCGAGGGCGGTTTCGAGCGCACCGAGCGGCTGATCGACGCCGGTGTCGACCTGATCGTGGTCGACACCGCGCACGGCCATTCCTCGCGGGTGCTGGAAGCCGTCAACCGGATCAAGCGGCTGTCGAACGCCGTGCAGGTGATCGCCGGCAACATCGCCACCCAGGAAGGCGCGCAGGCGCTGATCGATGCCGGGGCTGACGCGATCAAGGTCGGGATCGGGCCGGGTTCGATTTGCACCACCCGTATCGTCGCCGGCGTCGGTGTGCCGCAACTGACCGCGATCATGGATGCAGTCGAAGCCGCCAAGAAAGCCAGCGTGCCCGTGATCGCCGACGGCGGCATCAAATATTCCGGCGATCTTGCCAAGGCGCTCGCCGCCGGCGCCGACATCGCCATGGTCGGCTCGCTCCTGGCCGGCACCGACGAGACGCCGGGCGAAGTGTTCCTGTGGCAGGGCCGCTCGTACAAGGCGTATCGCGGCATGGGCTCGGTGGGCGCGATGGCGCGCGGCTCGGCCGATCGCTATTTCCAGCAGGACATCAAGGACACGCTCAAGCTCGTGCCTGAGGGCATCGAGGGCCAGGTGCCCTATAAGGGCCCGGTCGGCAATGTCATGCACCAGCTCGCCGGCGGCCTGCGCGCGGCGATGGGATATGTCGGCGCCAGGAACCTTGCCGAATTCCACGAGAAGGCGCGGTTCGTGCGCATCACCGGCGCGGGCCTGCGCGAAAGCCACGTCCACGACGTCACCATCACGCGCGAAAGCCCGAATTACCCCGGCGGGGCCAGTTTCTAAGGCCCTAAATAGACTGCCACAAGGCAGGTGAAACGCGGTACAGTTCGCGGCCTGCGGATCGCTGCGCCGCCCGGGAATAGACGCGCGGATCGCGGTGCGGTTTTAGCGATTTATCTCAACGTCATTCAGAAGAGAAGTTGGACACGATGGTCGATTGGACGGACGACAGGATTGCCGCGCTTTCGGATCAGGATCTGAAGAACCTCCTGGTCAATGCGGAGCGCAAATCCGTTGCCGAGGTCATTGCACAGTGCAAAGCCGAGATGGAAAAGCGCGATGCCCTGAAACCCCGCAAGGCATCGAAGCCGCGCACCGAGCTGAAGGAATTCGAGCACGAGATGGCCGGTCAACTCGCCGCGGTCGGCCGGGAGATGGCCGCCAAATACGACCTGTCGGAGGAGACCGCGAAGGCGAAATCGGCCGACGTCAAGGGCTTCAGGGCGCATAGGCTGCTGGACAACAAGGGCTACGCCAAACTCGGCGGCATGCAGCGCGACGGTTCGGTGGCGATCGACCGCTACATTTCATACCGGCGTGGCACTGACATCGTTTCGCTGAACGTGTTTCTGCTCAAGGACCAGCCGATCGAGGCCTACGAGTTTCACGTGATCGCGCCAAAGGCCTTGCTCGATGGCGCAAGGCCGGTGGCCGAGATCCGTCCCACCGCGACCGAAGCGCAGAAGCAGTCCGCCGACAGCGGGCTCGCCTTCAAGGATCTGCCGAGCGCTGCCGCCGCGTTCGACGCGGCGCTGGCGAAAATCACGGCTTAAGTCTCAACCGTCATTCCGGGCGATGCGAAGCATCGAACCCGGAATCTCGAGATTCCCCGATGTGCAATTGCACATCTTAGGTCTGGTGCTGATGCACCATCCCGGAATGACGAAGAAGAAAATCAGAGGAAACAACCATGTCCCAGTCTGCAAAGCGCGTCGTTCTCGTCTCCCGTCCCGTCGGCGAGCCCAAGGCGTCCGACTTCCGCGTCGAGGAATGCGCGATACCTTCACCCGGCGAGGGCCAGGTCCTGTTGCGCACCATCTGGCTGTCGCTCGATCCCTATATGCGCGGCCGCATGAGCGACGGCCCGTCCTATGCGGCGCCGGTGCCGATCGGCGGCGTGATGGAGGGCGGCACGGTGAGCGAGGTGATCGCCTCCAACAATCCGGGCATCGCCAAGGGCGACATCGTGCTGTCGCGCGCCGGCTGGCAGACCCACGCGCTCTCCGACGGCAAGGGA
>JBAQER010000856.1:0-11745 GCA_049286845.1 Bradyrhizobium sp. | reverse complement strand
ACCATCACCACGATCACGGCCATGGCGGCCTCAAGCACTATCACGACGAGGACATGCAATCGCTGTCGCTGCGCTCGGACAAGCCGCTCGACGCCACCAAATTCATGCCGTGGCTGCAGAACCTCGTCGCCAGCGAGGGCCAGAAGATCTTGCGCTCCAAGGGCATCCTCGCCTTCAGCGACGACGACGACCGCTACGTGTTCCAGGGCGTGCACATGATGCTGGAGGGCGACCACCAGCGCGCCTGGAAGGAAGGCGAGCCGCGCGAGAGCCGCCTCGTCTTCATCGGGCGCGAATTGCCCGAGCAAACCATCCGTGACGGCTTCGAGCGTTGTATCACCACGTGATGAAAGAGTTCGATCCCGGCAGCAATGCCGCTTCCATCGTGTCGGTTACCGATCGGGTGCGCCCGCTCGGGATCGGCGTTCCCGTCACCTCGGTGCATTTCCTCGGCGATCGCGCCGCCTTTGTCGGCGCCGAAGAAAACGTTTTCCTGGCAAGCGGCGACGGCGAGGTCTCGCCGGTCGCGGTCCATGGTGGCGGCATCCTGTGTGCGGCGTCCGACGGCGCGCGCATCGTCATGGGCGGCGATGATGGCAAGCTCGTCGCGCTCGACGGCAAGGGCGAGGTAACGCTGCTTGCGACCGACGCCAAGCGGCGCTGGATCGACAATGTCGCCGTCCATCCCGACGGCGCGTTCGCGTGGTCGGCCGGCAAGACCGCCTTTGTCCGCAGCGGCAGAGGCGAGGACAAATCGCTCGACGCGCCCTCCACGGTCGGCGGGCTGGCGTTTGCGCCGAAGGGGTTGCGGCTCGCGGTCGCGCATTACAACGGCGTGACCTTGTGGTTTCCGAACATGGCGGCGAAGCCGGATGTGCTGGAATGGGCGGGCTCGCATCTCGGCGTGGTGTTCAGCCCCGACAACAAGTTCCTGGTCACGGCGATGCACGAACCGGCGCTGCATGGCTGGCGGCTGGCGGACGTCAGGCATATGCGGATGACCGGCTATCCCGGCCGCGTGCGGTCGATGTCGTGGAGCGCCGGCGGCAAGGCGCTGGCGACCTCGGGCGCCGATACCGTGATCATGTGGCCGTTCGGCAGCAAGGACGGTCCGATGGGCAAGGAGCCCGCGATGCTGGCGCCGCTCAAGGCGCGGGTTTCCATGGTCGCCTGCCATCCGAAGCAGGACATCCTTGCCGCCGGCTACAGCGACGGCACCATCCTGATGGTGCGGCTGGAAGACGGCGCCGAGATCCTGGTGCGCAAGAACGGCGGCGCGCAGGTCGCCGCATTGGCCTGGAACGCCAAGGGCACCGAGCTCGCGTTTGCCGACGAAGACGGCGACGCCGGGCTGCTGGCGCTGTAGCGGTCCGATCGGGCTTCTTGCCGCAGTTCCCACGGGAACCATGCGTTGGCGCGGCCGTTGACACCGTGAATCCGTTCGCGGTGACTCGGCGGTGAAGCAAATGTCTACGGACGACGGCAAGCGCGCCTACAGGAATGATCTTCTGCTCGCCGCCGCCATGGTGGCGGCGGGGCTTGCGATATCCGGCCTGGCGGCCATGCAATTGAAGACGCGCAATCCGGAAATGGCGCAGGCGACGCAGCCGCTGCAGTCGACGCCGGGAGCGGAGACCAAACCGTCTGCGCCACCTGAACCGGTGACCACCGGCACCCGGCCGTCGAACGTCCCGCCGGAACCGGCGCGGCCCGATCCCGAGGCGCAGAAGGCCGGCGCCCAGCCCGCGCTGCCGCCCGCGCCGGCGGAGAAGACCGCCGCGCCGATCAAGGATCGGTAGTTCAGCGCGCGCCCTTGAGCATACAGGAGGTCGAGCAGGTGCTGGTCACGCCGCGATCGCAGGCGATGCAGGCGCCGACGCACTGCTTCATGTCCTTGGGATTGTACGGGCTGTAGAGCTTGCTGGCGCAGGCGATCGAGCCGGTCACGTCATTATCGGGCTTGCAGGCAGCCAATGCCGCAGCCGACAGGATGATGACGACGATGGCGCGCATGGTCGGCGCTCCTCTGAAGGAGCCCTCGCGCGAAACGTTGCCGCGGCGACGGCTCCAGGCCTTCGCAAAAAGCTACCCTTCAGAATGGCGCGATGTGATTAATGCGCGGTTACGATGGCCGCAAGATGCGCATCAGCGCGTCTCACGGATGGCCCCTGCGCCTCACCGCACCAGCACGTTTCGGAACTGCCAGGGATCGTTCGTGTCGATGTCTTCCGGGAACAGGCCGGGCCGGTCGGAGAGCGGGGTCCAGTCGGTGTAGAAACCCTTGACCGGCCCGAGATAGGGCCGCTGGATTTCGAGGCAGCGGTGGAAGTCCATCTCGTCGGCCTCGACGATCCCGGCGCCGGGATTTTCCAGCGCCCACACCATGCCGGCGAGCACCGCCGAGGACACCTGCAACCCGGTGGCGTTCTGGTACGGCGCGATCTTCCGGGTCTCCTCGATCGAGAGCTGCGAGCCGTACCAATAGGCGTTCTTGCCGTGGCCGTAGAGCAGCACGCCGAGTTCGTCGATGCCGTCCTCGATCTCGTTCTCGTCCAGGATGTGCCATTTTTCCTGCATCCTGCCGGTGGCGCCGAAGATCTCGTGCAGCGACAGCACCGCGTCGTTGGCGGGGTGATAGGCGTAATGGCAGGTCGGGCGGTAGATCACGGTGCTGCCCTCGCGAACGGTGAAGTAATCCGCGATCGAGATCGACTCGTTATGGGTGACGAGAAAGCCGTATTGCGCGCCCGGCGTCGGACACCAGGAGCGCACGCGGGTGTTGGCGCCGGGCTGCAGCAGATAGATCGCAGCGCCGCAGCCGTAATTGTGGATGCCGGCGTTGTGCGGCATCCACGCTTCGTGGGTGCCCCAGCCGAGCTCGGCCGGCTGCATGCCCTCGGACACGAAACCTTCCACCGACCAGGTGTTGACGAACACGTTCATCGGCTTCGGCTTCTTCGAGCGCTGGGTGTCGCGCTCGGCGATATGGATGCCCTTGACGCCGAGCTTGTGGGCGAGCTGGCCCCAGCCCTCCCGGCTCTTCGGCTCGTTGTGGGGCGTATTGGTGTCGCGCGCGATGTCGAGCAGCGCCTGCTTGACGAACCATGACACCATGCCGGGATTGGCGCCGCAGGTGGACACCGCGGTCGGGCCGCCCGGGCTCTTGTGCTTGGCCGCGAGCAGGGTTTCGCGCAGCGCGTAGTTCGAGCGCTTTTCCGGGCCGATATTCTTGTCGAAGTAGAAGCCGAGCCACGGCTCCACCACGGTGTCGATGTAGAGCGCGCCGATCTCGCGGCACATGGTCATGATGTCGACCGACGAGGTGTCGACCGACAGGTTGACGCAAAAACCCTGGCCGCCGCCGGCGGTGAGCAGCGGCACCAGCACCTCGCGGTAGTTGTCTCTGGTCACCGCCTGCCTGATGAAGCGCACGCCGTGCTGTTTCGCGAGCTCGCCGTCCTCATGCGGATCGATGATGACGAAGCGCGACTTGTCATAGTCGAAATGCCGTTCGATCAGCGGCAGCGTGCCCTTGCCGATCGAGCCGAAGCCGATCATGACGATGGGTCCGGAAATTTTCGCGTGGATTGGCGCGGACGGGCTCATGGGTTGGTCTCCGGGGATTGGATGCGCTGAAAGCGCGAAGGAGGGGTCAGGTGCGCCGCTTCGCGGTGACTTCGATCTCGACCTTCATCTCGGGCTTGTAGAGCCCGCCGACCACCAGAAGCGTCGCGGCCGGGCGGATGTCGCCGAGAACTTCGCCGCAGACCGCGAAATGGGCGTCCGCGTCCCTGGGGTCGGTGATGTAGTAGGTCGCCCGCACGATATCGGCCATCGCGAACCCGCCCTCTTTCAAGGCGGCTTCGATGGTCCTGAAGCAGTTGCGTGACTGGCTCGTGATGTCCGGTGGCATCGTCATGGTGGTGTAGTCGTAGCCGGTGGTGCCGGCCACGAAGGCGAAATCGCCGTCGATCACGGCGCGGCTGTAGCCGGCGGTCTTCTCAAACGGCGAGCCGGTGGAAATCAGGCGGCGGGGCATCGTATCGACCTCGGGCGGAACATGGCGTGGCTGGAATTGAAGCCACGCAATGCCGCGTCTTGACCCTCAAATCAAGCGGCGTGAGAGGCCAATTTACGGGCCTTTCCCGCCGGCCGCGCCTTGCCCTTCGACGCCGCGGCGCCTGACGGCACGATCATGCCCCAGGCGCCGTCGAGCGCGCCGTCGCGCAGTTCAATGCCGAGCAGCCGGTCGCGCTCGAACGGGCCGGGCAGGGCCAGTTCGCCGGTCTTGAAGGCCGAGAAGCCGAAGCGGGCGTAATAGGGCGCATCGCCGAGCAGGATCACCGCGCCATGGCCGCGGGCCTTCGCCGCCGCCAGCGCGTGGTTCATCAATGCCGCGCCGATGCCGAGTTCGCGGCAGGCGCTATCGACCGCCAGCGGGCCGAGCACCAGTGCTGGCTTGCCGCCGGCGCTGACGTGCCACAACCGCACGGTTCCAACCAGCCTGCCGTTCGCCGTCGCCAAGAAGGCAAGGCCTTCGGCGGGCGCGTAGCCGTCGCGCAGGCGCTGGCAGGTGCGGGCATGGCGGTTTTCGCCAAAGCAGGCATCGAGCAGCGCTTCGCGCGCAGCGACGTCCGAGGTCCGCTCGCCGCGGATCGCGAACGGCGCGGCGCCGGAGATGAGGGCAACGGGGGTCTTCCGCAAAGCAGTCATGGCACGTCAGTCCTCGCATCCGGCGGCAGCAAGCCGCGGGAGGCGTTGTCGGCAAATCGGCAGGTGATGGGGAGGGAGCCGGCGTGCCGGCTCCCGATTTTTCTGCTCCCTCTCCCGCTTGCGGGGGAGGGCCGGGGTGGGGGTGTTAGACCGGAACGAGCTGTTAGAGTTTTCCCCCACCCGCCGCGCTCTTGCGAGCGCGCCGACCTCCCCCGCAAGCGGGAGAGGTGAGAAGAGCCTCAGATGTGGTAGGTCCGCAGCGGCGGGAAGCCGTTGAACGCCACCGACGAGTAGGTCGACGTATAGGCTCCGGTGCCTTCGATCAGCAGCTTGTCGCCGATCTCGAGCGTCACCGGGAGCGGGTACGGCATCTTCTCGTACAGCACGTCGGCGGAATCGCAGGTCGGGCCTGCGAGCACGCACGGCGTCATCTCCGCGCCGTCATGCGGCGTGCGGATGGCGTAGCGGATCGACTCGTCCATCGTCTCGGCGAGACCGCCGAACTTGCCGATGTCGAGATACACCCAGCGCACCTCGTCCTCGTCGCTCTTCTTGGAGATCAGAACGACTTCGGTCTCGATGATGCCGGCATTGCCGACCATGCCGCGGCCCGGCTCGATGATGGTCTCCGGGATCTGGTTGCCGAAGTGCTTGCGCAGCGCGCGGAAGATCGACCGGCCGTACTGCACCACCGGCGGCACGTCCTTGAGGTACTTGGTCGGAAATCCGCCGCCCATGTTGACCATGGACAGGTTGATGCCGCGCTCCGCGCAGTCGCGGAACACCGTCGAGGCCATCGCCAGCGCGCGGTCCCACGCCTTCACCTTGCGCTGCTGCGAGCCGACATGGAACGAGATGCCGTAAGCTTCCAGCCCAAGCCGCTTGGCGAGGTCGAGCACGTCGACCGCCATTTCCGGATCGCAGCCGAACTTGCGCGACAGCGGCCACTCGGCGCCGGCGCAGTCATAGAGAATGCGGCAGAACACCTTCGAGCCGGGGGCGGCGCGGGCGATCTTCTCGACTTCGGCGGAGCAGTCGACCGAGAACAGGCGAATGCCGAGCGCGAAGGCGCGCGCGATGTCGCGTTCCTTCTTGATCGTATTGCCATAGGAGACGCGCTCCGGGCTCGCGCCGGCGGCGAGCGCCATCTGGATCTCGGCGACCGACGCGCAGTCGAAGCACGAGCCCATCGAGGCCAGCAGCGACAGCACTTCCAGCGCCGGGTTGGCCTTGACCGCATAGAACACGCGGCTGTCCGGCAGCGCCTTGGCGAAGCTCTGGTAGTTGTCGCGCACCACTTCGAGGTCGACGACGAGGCACGGCTCGACGTCCTGGCCCTCGTTGCGGCGGTTGCGCAGGAATTCCTGAATGCGTTCGGTCATAGCACCCTCCCAAACGGCCCAGCGACGGGACACGTTCAAAAATGATCTCGGATAAGAGCGCTCCGGCCACATCGCGCGATGGAGGCGCAACGAAGCCAAAAGACTCAGACCGAACTGTGCTGCCGTGGATTGGTTGGGAAGGATCCCGCCCGCACACCTGGCAATGAAGGACAAGCCTCTTCGGTATTCGCGCCGGCTGGTGGAAAGCCGGCAGAGACCAAAAAAGCCCGATCCGTCGTTGCTTTAAGTCGCGTCCCCCGTTGAGAACGAGGTGCGCCGGTTCGCCTCCGGCTGCCAGTCACGGTTGCAAGGAGCGAAGAGACCTTCAACGGCATCTCTTGAGAGAGATGCTGGCCACTCGAACAGGAGCGACCCTCGGTTCTTCATCCCCTTGGCGGCTGTCCGGCCTCTTGTCCGGATACCTACCGACTGACACACGACCACAGGCACGTGCGAAATTGGGCAACACGGGAAATAGGGGTTTTGAGTCTGCTTCGCAACAATTTTTTTAGGCTGGGGACAAATTTGCCTAACATGTGCTTGCAGCGCCGCTGCTTGCCGCGCGAGCGGCGACGAACATGAACAGACGTTAAGTTACTTTAAGGAAGCGTAAGCGTCTGAGGCAGGCGCCACGCGGCTTTCTTGCCTCGAGCCAATCAGGCGCGGCGTGTGAACGGCTCGACGCGCTGCGCGGCGCGGATGAACGCCACCATGATCAAGACGCCGAGCGCGAACAGCACCGCCTGCAGGATGTGGGCGCCGGTGTCGTCGAGCCCGAACAGGATCGCGAGCGCCCAGCCGCCGGCGAACGCCGCGCCGAACACCTCGGCGCCGATCAGGATCGCCGCGCTGATGACGGTGATGACGCTGGGCCAGACGATCTGGCGGGAAGCGGTCGGGGAGGGCTGCGAGCTCATGGGTCCAAAGGTCCTGTTGCGGGCCGCAATCTCTATGAAAAGGCCTCCGCTATCAAGCGTAAAAGGCCCAAAAAAGCCCCATCAGGTGCTATAGGTTCCTGCAATCATTCGGGACCAAAAACGGGAAATCTTGATGTCGGAAACCACGGAAATGGCGGCCAGCTCGCAGGCCCAGTCAAACCCGCTTTTGCAGGCGTGGCAGACCCCGTTCGAGACCCCGCCGTTTGCGGAGATCGCCCCGGAGCATTTCCTTCCCGCCTTCGAGCGGGCCTTCGCCGACCATGCCGCCGAGATCGCGGCGATCGAGCACGATCCCTCCACGCCCGATTTCGCCAACACCATCACCGCGCTGGAGCGCTCGGGAAAACTGCTCTCCAGGGTGTCGGCGGTGTTCTACGACCTGGTCTCGGCGCATTCCAACCCGGCGCTGCTCGAGATCGACACCCAGGTGTCGCTGCGGATGGCGCGGCACTGGAATCCGATCATGATGAACGCGGTGCTGTTCGGCCGCATCGCCATGCTGCACGAAAACCGCGCCACGCTCGGGCTCTCCGGCGAGCAGATGCGGCTTCTGGAGCGCACCTATACCCGCTTCCACCGCGCCGGCGCCGGGCTCGACGAGGCAGCCAAGAAGCGGATGGCCGAGATCAACGAGCGGCTGGCGCATCTCGGCACCTCGTTCAGCCACCATTTGCTCGGCGACGAGCAGGACTGGTTCATGGAACTCGGCGAGGCCGATCGCGACGGCCTGCCGGACAGCTTCATCGCAGCGGCCAAGGCCGCCGCCGCCGAGCGCGGGATGGAAGGCAAGGCGATCGTGACGCTGTCGCGTTCCTCGGTGGAGCCGTTCCTGAAGAGCTCCACCCGGCGCGACCTGCGCGAGAAGGTGTTCAAGGCCTTCACCGCCCGCGGCGACAACAACAACGCCAACGACAATAACGCCGCCATCGTCGAGATCCTGAAGCTGCGCGAGGAAAGCGCCAGGCTGCTGGGCTTCCCGACCTTCGCCGCCTATCGCCTCGAGGATTCCATGGCCAAGACGCCGGAAGCGGTGCGCGGCCTGCTGGAGCGGGTCTGGAAGCCGGCCCGCGCCCGGGCGCTGGCCGATCGCGATGCCCTGCAGGCGCTGATCGCCGGGGAGGGCGGCAATTTCGCACTGGCGCCGTGGGACTGGCGCTACTACGCCGAAAAGCTGCGGCAGATCAGGGCCAATTTCGACGACGCCGCAATCAAGCCCTATCTCTCGCTCGACCACATGATCGCCGCCGCCTTCGACTGCGCCACCCGCCTGTTCGGCGTCAGCTTCACCGAGCGCAAGGACATCCCGGTCTGGCACCCCGACGTGCGGGTCTGGGAGGTCAGGGATGCCCAGGGCAAGCACAAGGCGCTGTTCTATGGTGACTACTTCGCCCGCTCCTCGAAGCGCTCCGGGGCCTGGATGACCTCGCTGCGCGACCAGCAGAAGCTCGACGGCGAGGTGGCGCCGCTGATCATCAACGTCTGCAACTTTTCCAAGGGCGCCGACGGGGAGCCGTCGTTGCTGTCGCCGGACGACGCCCGCACCCTGTTCCACGAATTCGGCCATGGCCTGCACGGCATGCTGTCGGACGTGACCTATCCCTCGCTGTCGGGCACCAGCGTGTTCACCGATTTCGTCGAGCTGCCGTCGCAGCTTTACGAGCACTGGCAGGAGCAGCCGCAGGTGCTGCGGCAGTTTGCCCGCCATTACCAGACCGGCGAGCCGCTGCCGGACGATCTGCTCAAGCGCTTCATCGCCGCGCGCAAGTTCAACCAGGGCTTTGCCACCGTGGAATTCGTCTCCTCGGCGCTGATTGACCTCGAATTCCACACCCAGCCGGCCGAGGCCAGCCGCGACGTGCGGGCGTTCGAACGCGCCGAGCTGGAGAAGATCGGGATGCCCGAGGAAATCGTGCTGCGGCACCGGCCGACCCAGTTCGGCCACATCTTCTCCGGCGATCACTATGCGTCCGGCTATTACAGCTACATGTGGTCCGAGGTGATGGACGCCGACGCGTTCGGCGCCTTCGAGGAAACAGGCGATATTTTCGATCCCGCGGTTGCCAAACGGCTGCACGACGACATCTATGCGTCGGGCGGCTCGCGCGATCCGGAGGATGCCTATGTCGCGTTCCGCGGCCGTGAGCCGGAGCCAGACGCGCTGCTGCGCCGGCGCGGTCTCTTAGAAACCCCTGAGGCTGCTTGAGGTGAATACGATGAAACAGGGATTGCTGGGCCTGCTGCTGCTGGCCGGAATTCTCGGCTTCGGTGCGAAACAGGCGCAGGCCCATCCGCATGTCTGGATCACCGCCTCCAGCGAGCTGATCTATGCCCCCGACGGCACCGTCACCGGGGTGCGCCATGCCTGGACCTTCGACGACATGTTCTCGACCTATGCGCTGCAGGGCCTCGAGACCAAGACCAAGGGCGTCTACAGCCGCGAGGACCTGGCGCCGCTGGCGCAGACCAATGTCGAATCGCTGAAGGAATTCGACTATTTCACCTTCGCCAAGGCCGAGGGCAAGAAGCAGAAATTCCTCGAGCCGGTCGACTACTTCCTCGACTACAAGGAAGGCGCGCTGACTCTGCATCTCACGCTGCCGCTGAAGACGCCGTTGAAGGCCAGACAGCTTGCGCTGGAAGTGTTCGATCCGGCCTACTTCATCGACTTCAAATTCGCCGACAAGGACCCGATCAAGCTGGTCGGGGCGCCGGCCGCCTGCCTGATGAAACTGCAGCGGCCGAGCGACGGCACCGCCGAGGCGCAAAAGCTCAATGAACAGAATTTCATGAGCGGCGACAATTCGAACTACGGCGCAATGTTCGCCAACAAGATCTCGGTGGAGTGTCCGTGACGCCGCCATCCCGCTCTGGAGCGTTTTCAAGCGAAGTGGAGGCCGGTTCGCGTCAAGAAAACGCGTCAAATCGAGAATCTGGAGCCCCGTTTCGATTCTTTCGAAACGGAAAAGGCTCGAGTCTTGCACGCGGCGTCATGGTCTGTGCCGCGGCGGTGGCCGCCATCCTGGCGCTCGACGGCCTCATCCATGTGCTGATGGCGCAGACGCCGTTCGGCGCGCCGCGGCGAGCCCCTGCCGAGCCGCAGGTCGGCGGCATCGTCGGCTGGCTGCTGGCAAAGCAATCGGAATTCTACCGCGAGATGTCCGCGACCATCCGCGCCGCCAAGTCCGACGGCTCGGCGGTCGGGACCCTGCTCGCGATTTCCTTTGCCTACGGCATCTTCCACGCCGCCGGCCCCGGCCACGGCAAGGCGGTGATCTCGTCCTATCTGGTCGCCAACCAGGAGACCGCGCGGCGCGGCATCGCGCTGTCGTTCGCCTCGGCGCTGATGCAGTCGCTGGTGGCGGTCCTGATCGTCGGGATTTGCGCCTGGCTGCTCAACGCCACCGCCAAAACCATGTGCGGGGCCGAAAAGGCGATCGAGATCGCGAGCTACGCGCTGATCGCAGCCTTCGGCGCCCGGCTGGTCTGGACCAAGGGCGGCGGCTTCATCCGCGCGCTGCAGGCGCGCGAGCCGGCGCCTGCGCTGGTCGCCGCCGCGCATCATCACGGCCACGACCATGGTCACCATCATCATGATCACGGCCACCACCACGATCATGACCCCGGCCACGTCCATGACGAGCATTGCGGTCATTCCCACGGTCCCGACCCCAGCGAACTCGCCGGCCCCGGCGGCTGGAAGCGCGGGCTCGGCGCGATTTTGGCGGTCGGCGTCAGGCCGTGTTCGGGCGCGATCCTGGTGCTGGTGTTCGCGCTGGCGCAGGGCCTGTTCTGGGCCGGCATCGCCGCGACCTTCGTGATGGGACTCGGCACCGCGATCACGGTCGCCACCATCGCTGTCATCGCGGTGTCCGCCAAGGATTTGGCGCGGCGCCTCAGCGCCGGACGCGAGGGCGGCGGCGCGCTGGTCATGCGCGGCATCGAATTCGGCGCGGCCGGGCTGGTGCTGCTGTTCGGGGTCGGCCTGTTGTTCGGGTACCTCGCCGCCGAGCGGGTGACGTGTCTGTGATTTTTTCGTCATTCCGGGGCGATGCGAAGCATCGAACTACGATGTGCATTTGCACATCTGAGAATCTCGAGATTCCCCGGTGCGCAACTGCGCACCTGAGGTCTGGTCCTTCGGACCATCCCGGAATGACGGTAGTGAATGCAGGGTGGGCAAAGGCGCTCTTCACGCCGTGCCCACCATTCCCACGCGAACCAAGATGGTGGGCTCGCTCCGCTTAGCCCACCCGTGCTCTGACCGCCCTCCGCACCGACTTCAAGAAACGGATTCGGTGGGCTATGCAGGCGATCCCACACGCAAGAATGTTAGACGGGGATTCATGTCACGCGAGCAGTTCTGGTTCTCCCACCCGTTCCGGGTGCGATACTCCGAAATCGACGGCCAGGGCGTGGTGTTCAACGCGCATTATCTGACCTATTTCGATACGGCCATCACCGAGTATTTCCGCGCGCTGGGCTACGACCAATATGCTGACGCCAAGAAGACCGGCGTCGACTTCCACGTCGTCAAATCGCTCATCGAATACAAGGCGCCGGTACTGTTCGACCAGGAAATCGACGTCGGCGCGCGGGTGGCGCGGATCGGCAATACAAGCCTCGTCTTCGAACTTGCCATCTTTCTGAAGGACGGCGCGGATGCGCTCGTGACCGGCGAGATCGTGTGGGTCTACACCGACCAGCAGTCCCAT
>JBAQER010000855.1:0-5300 GCA_049286845.1 Bradyrhizobium sp. | reverse complement strand
TTGCAAATGATAGTCATGGTTGTCGTGGCGGCGCTGGCGACCTTGGCGCTGATCACGCAGGCTGGGGTCGTCGCGCTGCAGCGCGCCCATCCCGCGCAGGGGCGGATGGTCGAGGTTGAGGGCGCGGTCCTCAACGTTGTCGATATCGGGCCGCGCGATGCCGCCGGCCTGCCGGTCGTGATGCTCCACGGCGCCAGCTCCAATCTGGAAATCATGCGGCAACCGCTCGGCGACCGGCTCGCCGAGCATCATCGGGTGATCCTGATCGACCGGCCCGGCCATGGCTGGAGCACCCGCACGGATCAGGACGATTCGACGCCGGCGGTGCAGGGCAGAATGATCGAGGAGGCGCTCGGCAAGCTCGGCATCAACAGGGCGATCTTCGTGGTTCATTCCTGGAGTGGCGCACTTGGCGCGCGGATGGCGCTCGACTATCCCGCCCGCGTCGCCGGCCTGGTGATGCTGGCGCCGGTGGCCTATCCGTGGCCCGGTGGCGTCGGCTGGTACAACAAGGCCGTCAACACTCCGGTGCTCGGCCCGTTGCTCGCCCACACCATCACGCTTCCGCTCGGCTACTTCCTGACCGAACCCGGCGCCCGCGGCGTGTTCCTGCCGCAAACCCTGCCGGACAATTTCGTGCGCAATACCGCGACGCCGCTGCTGCTGCGGCCGCGCGAGTTCCTCGCCAATGCCCGGGATCTGGTGACGCTGAAGGAAGCGGTCAGGGAACAGGCGCCGCGCTACGCCGAGATCACGGCGCCGGTCGTCGTGATCACCGGCGACGTCGACAAGACGGTGTCGCCGAATATCCATTCCCGCCCGTTCGCCGCCACCGTGCCGGATGCGAGACTGGTCGTGCTGCCGGACGTCGGCCATATGGTGCAGCAGGCCGCGCCTGAACTGGTGATCGCCGAGATCGGCGCGATGATCGGCAGGATCGTGCACAAGAAGGCGGCCACAGCCGACTAGTCTTTTGTTTTGACGCGTTTTCTTGACGCGAACCGGTGCCCACCCCGCATCAAGTGCGGGGCAGGCTTTCGCTCGAAAACGCTATGGCGCGTGGTCTCAACCGGCTCCATTCAAAAGAAGGCAGCGCGGCGGTTGCCCGCCGCGCTGCTGGTGTCTTGACGCCGGCTTCTGCCGAACGAAGCCGGAGCTCAGCTGTAGATTTCGAACAGGCCCGCGCCGCCCTGGCCGCCGCCGATACACATGGTCACGACGCCCCACTTGGCCTTGCGCCGACGGCCTTCCTGCAGGATGTGGCCCGTACACCGCGCGCCGGTCATGCCGAACGGGTGGCCGATCGCAATCGAGCCGCCGTTGACGTTGTACTTTGCAGGATCGATGCCGAGCTTGTCGCGGGAGTAGAGGCACTGGCTGGCAAACGCCTCGTTGAGTTCCCAAATATCGATATCGTCGATCTTCAGGCCATGGCGCTTCAACAGCTTCGGCACCGCGTAAATCGGGCCGATGCCCATCTCGTCCGGCTCGCAGCCCGCCGCCGTCCAGGCGACGAAGCGGCCGAGCGGATTGAGGCCGCGCTTTTCAGCGTCCTTGGCTTCCATCAGCACGACGGCCGCAGCACCGTCCGACAGCTGGCTGGCGTTGCCGGCGGTGATGTATTTGCCGGCTCCCCTTACCGGCTCGAGCCTGGCGAGGCCTTCCATGGTGGTGTCCGGACGGTTGCATTCGTCGCGGTCGACGACGTAGTCGACGATGCTCTCGGCCTTGGTCGCCTTGTCGACCACCTTCATCTTGGTCTTCATCGGGACGATTTCGTCCTTGAACTTGTTGGCCTGCTGCGCGGCGGCCATGCGGCGCTGCGATTCCAGCGAGTATTCGTCCTGGTATTCGCGGCTGACCTTGTAACGCTCCGCGACGATATCGGCGGTATCGATCATCGCCATGAAGATGGCGGGCGCCGTTTTCAGCAGTTCCGGATCGACCACTTCCTTCGGCAGGGGGCCTCCGGGGACCGAGATGCTCTCCACGCCGCCGGCAACGATGCACTCGGAGCCGTCCGAGCGGATCGAGTTGGCGGCCATCGCGATGGTCTGCAGTCCCGACGAGCAGAAACGGTTCACCGACACGCCGCCCGTCGACTTCGGCAGACCTGCGAGCAGCGCGGCCTGGCGGCCGATATTCGGCGCGCCATGGGCGCAGTTGCCGAGATAGCAATCCTCGACGTAATCCTTGTCGACGCCGGCGCGCTCGACGGCGTGCTTGATGGCGTGGGCCGCCATCGACATCGGCGGGGTGATGTTGAACCCGCCGCGGCCGGACTTCGCCAGCCCGGTTCGCGCATAAGAAACAATAACCGCTTCACGCATCTTCTTGGTCTCCCTTTGAGATGGTCAATTATGCCCCGCAAAAGATTGTATTCGTAGAGAATTCTCACCGGCGGCGGCAAAATATCGCTTGTTACAGGCGCCGCATTCCGCAAAGCGGAACTGGCGGCCGGCGGATGACGTTCGACCATCCGCAACGCGTCGCGGTTAGAGAAGAAATGGCTTTCAGTAAAGCTCGCATTTTTGCTTCCAGGGAACGGATTCCCGCGGCGGATCGGCGCCGCTTCCACATCGGCAAGATCGGCGGGCCCGCAGCTTCTGCTATTTCGATCAGCGCCCACGCGCTGCCCCGTGGACGACGCGATGCTGGTATTGGTTGCCCGCTTGTCCCTTCTCACCCATTGGCGATCTACCCAAAGCGATCCAGACGTGCTTGATTTTCCGTGATAAATCGACGGGCGCAAAGGCGCTGATGCCCGAACCGGGCACGGGAGACGTAACCGATGACCATCTTGATGCCCGCATCCGACCAGGCGGTGCTGGCGCGCCGCGACGAGATCGTGGCGGCATTGCGCGCGATCGTGCCGGGCGAGGGCGTGATCGACAGCGCGGCCGAAATGCTGCCTTACGAGTCCGACGGGCTGATGGCCTATCGGCAGCCGCCGATGGTCGTGGTGCTGCCCGACACCACCGAGCAGGTCTCGAAGGTCCTGAAATACTGCTTCGAGCAGGGCATCAAGGTGGTGCCGCGCGGTTCCGGCACCTCGCTGTCCGGCGGTGCGCTGCCGCTGGAAGATGGCGTGCTGCTGGGACTCGGCAAATTCAAGCGCATCCGCGAGATCGATTTCGACAACCGCGTGGTCGTGACCGAGCCGGGGGTGACCAATCTCGCCATCAGCCAGGCGGTCGCCCATGCTGGCTTTTACTATGCGCCCGACCCGTCGTCGCAGATCGCCTGCTCGATCGGCGGCAATGTCGCGGAAAATTCCGGCGGCGTGCACTGCCTGAAATACGGCATGACTACCAACAACGTGCTGGGCTGCGAAATCGTGCTGATCACGGGCGAAATCCTGAAAGTGGGCGGCAAGTCCGCCGAGAACAGCGGCTATGACCTGATGGGGATCATCACGGGGTCCGAAGGCCTGCTCGGCGTCATCACCGAGGTCACGGTGCGGATCCTGCAGAAGCCGGAGACGGCACGCGCCCTGATGGTCGGCTTCGCCGAGGTCGAGGCCGCCGGCGAGTGCGTGGCGCGCATTATTGGCGCCGGCATCATTCCGGGCGGCATGGAGATGATGGACAAGCCGGCGATCCACGCCGCCGAAGCCTTCGTCCACGCCGGCTATCCGCTCGACGTCGAGGCGCTCCTGATCATCGAACTCGACGGGCCCGGGGTCGAGGTCGACGAGCTAATCAAGCGCGTCGAGGCGATTGCGCAAGGCTGCGGCTCGACCAGCTGCCAGATTTCCACCTCGGAAACGGAGCGCAACCTGTTCTGGGCCGGCCGCAAGGCGGCGTTTCCGGCGGTGGGGCGGATTTCGCCCGATTATCTCTGCATGGACGGCACCATCCCGCGCGGCAAGCTGCCGGAAGCGCTGGCGCGAATCCGCGACCTGTCGGCCAAGTATGATCTTCGCGTCGCCAATGTGTTTCATGCCGGCGACGGCAACCTGCATCCTCTGATCCTGTACGACGCCAACAAGCCGGGCGAGATGGACAATGCCGAAGCCTTCGGTGCGGATATCTTGCGGGTCTGCGTCGAACTCGGCGGCGTGCTGACCGGCGAGCATGGTGTCGGCATCGAAAAGCGCGACCTGATGCCGGAGATGTTCAGCGAAATCGACCTCAACCAGCAGCAGCGGCTGAAATGCGCGTTCGACGCGCAGGGGCTGCTCAATCCCGGCAAGGTGTTTCCGACCCTGCACCGCTGCGCCGAACTCGGCCGCATGCATGTACACGGCGGCAAGCTTGCCTTCCCCGATCTTCCCCGGTTTTGAGCAGGCGCGCGTGGACACGCTGAACATACGTGACGCCAAGGACGTCGAAGACGCGGTGCGCGCGGCGATTGCCAGCGAGCAGCCGCTGGAAATCATCGGCCATGGCGGCAAACGGCTGATCGGCCAGCCGATGGCGACCAATGCGCTGCTCGACCTGTCGGCCCTGAATGCAGTCGCGGCCTACGAGCCCAGCGAACTGATCATCACCGTGCAGGCCGGTGCGCCGCTTGCCGACGTGCTGTCGCTGATCGATTCCAGGAACCAGCAATTCGCATTCGAGCCGATCAACACGTCGGCGCTGTTGGGCACGCCCGACATCGGAACCATCGGCGGCATGATCGGTGCCGGGCTCGCAGGCCCGCGCCGCATCAGGGCGGGCGGCGCGCGCGACCACCTCCTCGGCGCGCATGCGGTGTCGGGCTTCGGCGACAGTTTCAAGGCCGGCGGCAAGGTGGTGAAGAACGTCACCGGCTACGACCTCTGCAAATTGCTGGCGGGGTCATGGGGCACGCTCGCGGTGATGACGGAAGTGACGTTGAAGGTGATGCCGCGGCCCGAGAGCGAGCGCACGCTGATGCTGCGCGGGCTGGACGACGTTGCCGCGAACCGCGCGATGACGACGGCGCTGGGCTCGCCGTTCGACGTGTCCGGGGCGGCCCACCTGCCGAATTCGGCATTTCGAGCATCGGCGGGCGGTCTCGGTGAGCTCGGATCGTCGGGGCAGGCGCTCACCTTGCTGCGGCTGGAGGGCATCGCCGCCTCGGCGGTGCATCGCGCCGCCGCGTTGGCCGCGATGCTGGCGCCGTTCGGCGCGGCGGAACTGCTGGAAGATGCGGCCTCGGCGGCGATCTGGAGTTCCATTCGCGACGTTCGGCCGTTCGCGGCTGATGGCGCGCTGGGAGCCTGGCCGGTATGGCGGATCGTCTGTCCGCCGGCTTCGGGCGGCGCGCTCGGTCAGACCCTGTCGCGAGACACCGGCGGCGACGTGATCTACGACTGGGGCGGTGGCCTGATC
>JBAQER010000854.1:0-3203 GCA_049286845.1 Bradyrhizobium sp. | reverse complement strand
GCGCCATGCCGGCCTCGCGCAGCAGCGCCTTGCTGTCGAATTCGGACAACGTTGCCGATTTCAGATGCGCCGAAATATCGCGCAAGGGAGCCGCCGCGGCGTCGACCGCGGGCGCGAGGCTAAACCGCGCGCGCTCGACCATCCGCTGCAGCGCGACGCCGGCATGGGTCAGTCCCGACAGCACCACGGCGCCGCAGGCCGCAAGCTCGCTGCGCGCGAAGGCCGACGGCAGCGTGTAGGAATAGAACACGATCGGCTTGTGCTGCGCATCGAGGACAGGCCTGAGCTCGGCCTGCTTGAACGGCATCCGCGTGTCGCTCGACAGCGACAGCACCACCAGGATGGCGTCGACCTCGTCGGAGACGGCGAGCAGGTCGATGCTCCTCTGCAATCCGCCGCTATGCACGCCCTGCGCGGTGACATCGATCGGATTGCCGGCCGCACCATAGGACGGCAGCAGCTTCCTGATCTCCGCCTGGATCGCTTGCGACAGTTCAGGCACAAGCAGCCCCTGCATCGCGACCGTGTCGGCGCCCCAGATGCCGGCGCCGCCAGACACCGTGAGCACGGCAACGCGGTCGCCCTTCGGCAAGGGGTTGGTGGTCAGCAGCGCCGCGATCGTCACGGCCTCGTCGAGATCGTTGGAAACGATGAGTCCGAACTTTGCGAACACCGCGTCATAGGCGGCGGACCAGCCGGCCATGCTGGCGGTATGCGAGGCGGCGGCGCGCTCGCCGGCGCCGGAGCGGCCGACTTTGGTGACGATGACGGGTTTTCCTACTTCCGCCGCGCGCCGGGCGGCGGCGAGGAACTTGTCGACGTCGCGGATGCCCTCGATGAACAGCAGGATCACGTCGGTGGAGGCATCCTGCACCAGGAATTCGAAAAACACGCCGGCGCCGAGATCGCTTTCATTGCCGGTGCTGACGACGTAGCTGAGCGCGATGCCCAGCGCCCTGGCGCGGTGATAGATCGCAAAGCCGATGCCGCCGCTTTGCGCGACGATGCCGATCCGGCGCTGGCTCGCGACCGGAAGCTGCTCGTTGGGCTTGCCGTCGACGGTCGGGCTGAAGGTGGCGGCGACGCGCTGGACCTGGCTGTAGAAGCCTTCGGCGTTGGGACCGGAGATCCGCATCCCCGTCCGCTTCGCCAGCGCCACGATGGCGTCCTGCATGGCGGCGCTGTCGCCGCCCTCCTCCGCAAAGCCGGAGGAAATGATGACCGCGTTCTTCACGCCGGCGGCGGCGCATTGCTCAAGCGCAGCCAGCACCGCCCTGGCCGGAATGATGACAATGGCGAGATCGATCGGCTGCCCGACATCGGCGATCGATTTGTAGCATCTCAGCCCATCGATATCGCCGTAATTGGGATTGACCGGATAGATCCTGCCGGGAAATTGGTTCTTGCGCAGCATCGACAACAGCCGCCCCGGAATCTTCTCCAGGTCGCGCGACGCCCCGATCAGCGCGATGCTGTCGGGCGCGAAGAATGAATCGAGCGGATGCGGCATGCGGGACAGGTCCTTCTGTCATGGCCGGGCAGAAGCGCGAAGCGCGTCTTCGCGCCAGGCGTCCCGGCCATCCACGTCTTACTTGCTCTTGACCTTAAAGACGTGGATGCCCGGGACAAGCCCGGGCATGACGAGCCAGACGATGGCGCCGTTCGCTAGACCAGGCGGAACGTCACGCCGCCGAGCACGAACGAATCGCCCGACACCGCATGGCCCCTGGCCTTGGCGGCATCGCGCACCCTCGCGATATCGGCAACCTTGAAGATCAGCCCGCTCATCAGGTCGCTGGCACCCTCCACAAAGCGGAAGCCGGCATTGGGCAGTTTCAACTCGGGATCGCCCGACCTGCCGGTGCTCACCGGGATCCCAATGATCCTGCCCCAGTGCGCGGCCAGCACCTCGGGTTCCGGGCTTTCCATCTCCACCTCGACCAGCGCCTGCGTCACACCCCTGGCGATCGATTTCTGCCAATCCGGCCCGGCCGGCGGATACGGACCCAGGATATCGTCGCTGCCGGCGGTGTGATTGAATTCGATGAATGCCGCGCGGCAGTCGCGCGGATGCATTTGCACGCCGTGATAGGGCGCATGGTCGATGACGTTGGCGGTACGCACGCCCAATTTATTGGCCTGCGCCCCGCGCGCGTCGGGATCGTCGCAGCAGAAGATCGCCATGTAGCCGCCGCGGCCGCCGGTTTTCTCGATGAAGCGCCCGGCCGCGGTGCCGGGCTGGAACGGCGCCACCACTTCCAGAAGGATCGTATCGACCGGCAGCAGCGCGTTCTCGAGGCCGTATTTGGCGACGTTACCGTCGCGGTAACAGATGTTCAGCCCCATGATCCCGGCGATATCGCCGACCACGGGCTCGATGGCCGGCGCCACCAGGCAGATCTGCCGCAGCCTGATATAGCTTCCCATCTCAATGCTCCCCGGTCATTTCAATGACCCACGAAGACGGGCTTGCGTTTTTCGACGAACGCCTTGGCGGCTTCCTTGTGGTCGTCGGTCTCGCCGGAGCGCGAGTGATGCATCGCCTCGGCGTCGAAGCAGGCTTCCAGCGACAAATGCTCGGCGTTGTTGATGTTGCGCTTGATGTAGCCCAGCGTCACCGACGGGCCCTGCGCCAGCGACATCGCCAGCTCGTGCGCCGCCGCCTCGACCTCGGCGTCGGGAACGACCTTGGTCACGATGCCGAGCGCGAGCGCTTCCTGCGCCGACAGCACCGGCGACATCAGATAGAGCTCGCGCGCCTTGGCGCTGCCCAGCATCTGCGTGAGGAAGTAGGTGCCGCCGTAATCGCCCGACAGACCGACCTTGGCGAAGGCCGTGGTGATCTTGGCGGAAGCCGAGGCGACGCGGAGATCGCAGGCCAGCGCGATCGACAACCCGGCGCCGGCGGCGGCGCCATCGACCTGCGCCACCACGGGCTTCTGCATCTCGTGCAGGATGCGCGAGACCTCCATGCCGCGCCGAAGATTGGTTTTCCTGGCTTCGAACGGCAGCGGCGCCCGCCCCTCCGCCATCGATTTGACGTCGCCGCCGACGCAGAACGTGCCGCCCGCGCCCTTGAGCAGCACGGCGCGCACCTCGTGATCCTCCGCCGCCCGCCGCGCCGCCGCCACCAGCCCCAGCGTCATGTCCGGATTGAGCGCGTTGCGGCGGTCCGGCCGGTTCATGGTGATGGTGAGCAGGCC
>JBAQER010000853.1:0-4689 GCA_049286845.1 Bradyrhizobium sp. | reverse complement strand
TTTCATGACCTACGACCGCGCCCGTCCATTGCATGTGTTCGACGCGGCGAAAGTGAAAGGCAATCTCGTCGTGCGCCGCGCCCGCGACGGCGAGACGTTGCTGGCGCTGGACGGCCGCACCTACACGCTCGACAGCGGCATCTGCGTCATTTCCGACGATCACGGCGTCGAATCGCTGGCCGGCATCATGGGCGGCGAAGCCTCGGGCTGCGACGCGAACACCACCGACGTGCTGATCGAATCGGCGCTGTGGAACGAATTCAACATTGCCCATACCGGCCGCAAGCTCGGCATCAATTCGGATGCGCGCTATCGCTTCGAACGCGGCGTCGATCCGGCCTTCATGGTGCCGGGGCTCGAACTCGCGACCAAACTGGTGATGGAGATGTGCGGCGGCTCGCCGTCGGAAAGCGTCGTCGTCGGCAAAGCTTTCGGCGACGACCGCGTGATCGATTTTCCGCTCACCGAAGTGAAGCGGCTCGCCGGCATCGACGTGCCGTTGCCGGAGATGAAACGCATCCTCGGCCATCTCGGCTTCATGATGGCCGGGTCAGGCCCGGTAGTGAAGGTTGCGGTGCCGTCCTGGCGCATGGATGTGCACGGCAAGGCCGACATCGTCGAGGAAATCGTGCGCATCGTCGGCGTCGACAAGGTGCCGATGACGCCGTTCGAGCGCGGCGACGCAGCCCGCAAGCCGATCCTCACCGCGATTCAAACCCGCACCCGCCGCGCCAAGCGCGCGCTCGCCGCGCGCGGCATGGTCGAGGCGGTAACGTGGTCCTTCATCTCGAAGCCACATGCCGATTTGTTCGGCGGCGGGCAGCCCGAACTCGCCCTTGCCAATCCCATTGCTTCGGATCTGTCCGACATGCGGCCGAGCCTGCTGCCGGGCCTGGTTGCGGCGGCGCAGGCGAATTCGGATCGCGGCTTTCCCGATGTGGCGTTGTTCGAGGTCGGTCAAATCTTCAAGGGCGACAAGCCCGGCGATCAGCTGGTCGCGGCGTCCGGCGTGCGCCACGGCTTTGCGTCGTCGAAAGGCATGGGACGGCACTGGTCCGGCTCGGCAACGGCCGACGCGTTAGATGCCAAGGCCGATGCGTTTGCGGTGCTGGCCGCGGCAGGCGCGCCGATGCAGGCGCTGCAGGTGGTGTCCGGCGGCGCGAGCTGGCTGCATCCCGGCCGTTCAGGCACCATCCAGATCGGCCCGCAGAACGTGCTCGGCTATTTCGGCGAGTTGCATCCGCGCACGCTGGAAGCACTCGGCGCCGACGGCCCCCTGATCGCCTTCGAGGTGATCCTCGACCGCATTCCGGACGCCAAGCAGCGGCCGACCCGCGCCAAGCCGGTGCTCGAGCTCTCGGCGTTCCAGCCGGTGTCGCGCGACTTCGCCTTCATCGTCGATCGCAGCGTCAAATCTGGCGATATCGTGCGCGCGGCGCAGGGCGTCGACAAGAAGCTGATCACGGGCGTTGCCGTGTTCGACGTCTACGAGGGCAAGGGCATCGACGACGGCAAGAAGTCCGTCGCGATCGCGGTGACCATCCAGCCGCGCGAAAAGACCCTGACGGACCAGGAGATCGACGCGGTGGCTGCGAAGATCGTGGCCGAGGTGACCAAGAAGGCCGGCGGCACGCTGCGCGGATGAGCCTCTCCGGCCTCATCCCGCCCGACGTCAGCCTCAATGCCGCGATCGCGATCTGCGCGATCGCTTTCGTATCGGGAACCGCGCGCGGCTTTTCCGGGTTCGGCTCGGCGCTGATCTTCATGCCGCTGGCGAGCAGCATGGCGGCGCCGCAGCTGGTGGCAGCCGTGTTGCTCATCATCGATTTCATCGCGGCGTTACCCTTGATCCCGAATGCGTGGAAGCAGGCCGACCGCAAGGCAACCGCGGTCATGGTGTCCGGCGCGCTGATCGGCGTGCCGGTCGGCACTTACTTTCTCACCCGGCTCGATCCGGTGACGACGCGCTGGATCATCTCCGTCTTCGTATTCGCGTTGCTGTTGCTGCTATTGTCGGGCTGGCGCTATCGGGGCGAGGACCACCCCGCGCTTTCGATCGGCATCGGCGGCTTGTCGGGCTTTTGCAGCGGGCTGGCCCAGACCGGCGGGCCGCCGATCGTGGGCTACTGGCTCGGCCGGCCGATCGCTTCGGTGATCGCGCGCGCCAACATCCTGCTGTTTTTCGGCGCTTCCGATTTCTTTTCTGCGGTCAGCTATGCCGCGACCGGACTCATCACATCCGACTCGATCCGGTTTTCGCTGCTGGTCGGTCCGGTCTACGCCGTCGGCGTCCTGATCGGCGCCCAGCTGTTCGGCCGCGCCAGCGAAACCCTGTTCCGCTCCATCTGCTACGCGTTGATCGCAGCGGCGGTCGTCATCGGCCTGCCGGCGCTGGACGGGGTGCTGCGGTGAACCTTCCTCCCCCTCTCCCGCGTTTGCGGGGAGGGATTCAACCCGCCATCACCAGATCGCAATAGGCATAGCCATCGCGCTCGACGCGCTCGCCGGTCGTAACCGCAAGCCGCTGCGAAAACATCGGCCCCGCCACCACGCAGGTATGAAACTCGCCGTTCTCGCCGCAGGGATCGATGCCGTCAGGCAGATCCGCCAGCAATTCCGCATCGAATCTGCGTCCGGCAAATCCGGCCGGCAGCTTCTTCAGATCGACGGTGGCGAGATAGGCTTCCAACCCGCTCGCGATCATCGCCTGCGCCAGCGCTGGCGTCGGCCTTTGCCACAGCGGAAACACCGGCGTGATGCCGGTGCCGGCAAGCTTCTGCTCGCGATAGGCCTTGATGTCTTCCAGAAACAGATCGCCGAAGATCATGTGAGTGACGCCGTCTGCGACCGCCTTGGCGACGGCCTCGCCCATGCGCGCTTCGTAGACTTCGTTCGGGCAAGGATAAGGGATCGGCACGATGGTCTGCGGCAGGCCCGCCGCCTCGCACTGCGCGCGCAGAATCTCCTGCCGCACGCCGTGGATCGACACCCGGGCGAAGGTCTCGGTCACCGTGGTCAATGCGCCGACGACGTCGAATTCGCGCGAGCGCCTGATTTCATGCAGCGCGAAAGCGCTGTCCTTGCCGCTCGACCACGAGATCAGCGCCTTCGGCCGCGATTGTTTCAACGGACTGGCGCTCCCGGCTTGGGCGCGGCACGGCGCCGCTGTTTCGGCGCCCGCGTTGCCGCCGCCGGCTCATCCCTGAGCGCGCCGATCCGGCGGAGCGCTGCTTCCGCCGCGCGCTCGCCGCTTTCCCAGGCGCCGTCGACCGTTCCCCATTGGGTTTCGTGGATCGCCTCGCCCGCCAGAAACATGGAGCCGATCGGCTCGGTCAAAATCTTTCGCGATCCCTGTGCGCCGGGCGCGGCTACCGACATCGCGCCGAGCGCGAACGGCGCGGCGTCCCAGCGGGTCGCGCTCGACTTTTTGACTGCGGAAGCGATCTCGCTGCCGAACAGTTTGGTGAGCCATTCCACCGCGAAGGCCTCCATGGCCGGCGCGCCCTGGACCGAAAGATCGCGGCCGAAGGAGCCGGCGACATCGATGGAGCACAGCGACGATCCGCCCATGTTGGCAAACAGCAGCGCCGTCCGCGTCGAATTGCTCTGCTCGATGACGATGTCGTCGCGCGCCAACCCGAGCGGATTGCCGGAAAGCTGCAGCGCGACGTGATCGAAGCTGCCGAGGCCGAGTTTCGACGCGGCATCGAGATGACGCTTCGGAATATCCGGCGTGAACTTGATACCGCCCGCCGTGAGCACGTTGCTCGACACCGTGATGACAGCGGCGCGGGCGACGATCTTGCCTGACGGCGTCTCCACCGTGACATCGCGGTTGCTCCAGCTGACGCGGCTTGCGGGCGTCGACAGCGAAACCGGCACCTGCTCGCCGAGCTTCGCTATCAAGGTCCCCAGCCCCTGGCGGCAGGCGACCGGCGCGCTGTTGCGGTCCGGAGCCCGGGCCTTGTCGAGCGCCGAGACATCCTTCAGGTCCTTGCCCGTGGCATTGGCGCCGAGCACGAATTCCGCCGTCCCCGCCCAGTCGCCGAGATCCTTGGGCAGCACCGACGCACAGGACACATCGACCTTGCCGCGGGAGGCGTCGTCAATGGCGCGGTTGGCGCGCACCAGAGCGGCGAGAAACTCCTCGGTTTCGCCGGCCCGCGCATTGCGGCGGCCTATGCGGATCTTCTGACCCAGCGGCGCGGCTGTGGTCTCCAGCCCGGCGGCACGCGCGAGCTTGATCATCGGGTTGGTTTCGGGATTGTGCATCCACCGCGCGCCGCGATCGAACGGCACCCCGAAGGTCGCGGTATCGGTCAGGCAGCGGCCGCCGATCTGGCCTGACGCCTCCACCACCACGACTTTGCGGTTCGCGGCCTGGATGCGCCGCGCCGCGGATATGCCGGCAGCGCCCGCCCCGATCACCACAATGTCGGCGTCGCGCGGCAGTGGCGCGGCCCAGGCGCGCGCGCCGAGAGCCGGCGCCGCCGCAAGGGCCGCGGACGCCGACAGGAAATCCCGGCGCGTCATTGTCATGTCATGGTTTCCGGAACTTTGAAGAACGGGAGAACATCCGGCGAACCTTGCCGTATCTCTCCGGGGTCAGCAACCGTCATGGTGAATCAATCATGATTGATCGCGCCAATCCATGAACTAAATTGCAACAGCTTTCGACCATGATAAGGA
>JBAQER010000852.1:0-1818 GCA_049286845.1 Bradyrhizobium sp. | reverse complement strand
GTCCTGTACATACTGTTCTACTTTCCCGGCATCCTTGCCCTGGTGGTCGCCGGCTGGGGTTACGGCGTCGAGTCGGTGCGCTTGCGCGAGGTGAGCGTCAACAGCCCGGCCGGCATGCCGATCTGGCCGCTCAAGATGATGATATCGGTCGGCGCCAGCCTGATGGTGCTGCAGGGTTTTGCCGAGGTCCTGCGCTGTTTGCAATGCCTGCGCGACGGCCGGTGGACGCCGCGCATGCACGACGTCGAAGAACTCGAAAAGCAGATTCTCGAGGAGGCGGCTCGCAAGCGCGAAGCCGAAGGAGCGGCCTCATGACCGATCCCGCCGTAGCCCTGACGATGCTCGGGATCCTGGTCTTCGTGATAATGATCGGTTTCCCGGTCGCCTTCACCCTGATGGCGCTGGGCGTCGGCTTTGGCTACTACGCGTACTTCCAGCCGCACCAGGAATTCTTCGACAACCGCGTCTTTTACCTCCTGACGCAGAACACCTTCACCGTGCTCAATAACGACGCACTGGTGTCCATTCCGCTTTTTCTGCTGATGGGCTACCTGGTCGAGCGCGCGAACATTCTCGACAGCCTGTTCCAGAGCCTGCGCATCGCGCTCAGGGCCGTCCCCGCCTCGCTCGCGGTGGCGACGCTGGCGACCTGCGCGCTATTCGCAACCGCCACGGGCATCGTCGGCGCGGTAGTGACGCTGATGGGCATGCTGGCCTTCCCGCAAATGCTCAAGAACGGCTACGACGTGCGCCTCGCATCCGGCGTGGTCTGCGCCGGCGGTTGCCTCGGCATCCTGATCCCGCCGTCGATCATGCTGATCGTCTACGGCGCCATGGCCAGCCTGTCCGTGGTCAAGCTGTACGCCGCAGCGATGATTCCCGGCGTGATGCTTGCCGGGATGTACATCATCTATGTGGTCGGCGTAGGCATCGTCAGGCCGCAGATGGCGCCGCCCATGCCCAAGGGGGAGGGCGAGGTCAGCTTCGGCGAACTGATGGTGATGCTGTTGAAATCGTTCTTCCCGGTCGCGGCGCTGATCCTGTCGGTGCTCGGTTCGATCATGTTCGGCCTGGCGACGCCGACCGAAGCGGCGGCCGTGGGCGCGTTCGGCGCGATGCTGCTCGCCGCCGGCTACCGCACGCTGACCTGGAAGGCCATGCGGGAATCGGTGTACCTCACCGCGCGCACCACGGCGATGGTGTGCGGGCTGTTCGTAGGTTCGGCGCCCTTCGCCTCGGTGTTCGCCTACCTCGGCGGCAACGTGCTGATCAGGGATTTCGTGCTCGGCATGAACCTCAGCCCGATCACGTTCATGCTGATGTCGCAGATCATCATTTTCATACTCGGCTGGCCGCTCGAATGGACCGAGATCATCATCATCTTCGTGCCGATCTTCCTGCCGATGCTGCCGCACTTCAACATCGATCCGATGGTGTTCGGCATCCTGGTGGCGGTCAATCTGCAGACCGCGTTCCTGTCGCCGCCGATGGCGATGTCCTGCTTCTACCTGAAGGGGGTCGCGCCCAAGCACGTGCTGCTGTCGGAGATTTTCAGCGGCTGCATGCCCTTCGTCTACATCGTGCTGGTGACCATGGCGCTGATGTACATGTTCCCGCAGATCACGCTGTGGCTGCCCGGCGTGCTCTACAGCAGCTGATGCATGGACGCGATGCAACTTGAGTGGCTGAGCGCCAGCGACGCGGCGCGCGCGATCCGCGATGGCGCGATCAGCTCCGAGCAGCTCGTCGAGGCATGCCTCGCGCGCATTCGCGAGGTCGAGCCCGAAGTGCAGGCGTGGCACTTCCTCGATCCGGAGC
>JBAQER010000851.1:0-3653 GCA_049286845.1 Bradyrhizobium sp. | reverse complement strand
ACAGCGGTCCGGGATCGTTGAGGATGGCGTTGACCAGCGTGCCCAGCACCACCTGGAAGCCAAACGCGATCGCCCGGGTCTTTGCCGCCTCGCGGCCTTTGCCCATGATCCGGAGCAGGGGAGGCGTGGCATGGCCGGTGGTGGCGCGCGCCAGGCCCTTGAAGGTGGTCCAGCGGTTCGGCCTGGTATCGTCGTGCTGCAGTGCCGCGCGCAGCACGCCTTCATGCTTTCTGATCCAGCCGATGAGGCCGTGGACCACGAGGCGGCACAGCTCCGCAAGCGAGCCGTTGGCTGCTTGTTCGTTCTCCACCATCCGCGACAACCCGCCTTCGCCGTCGCGCGCGGCGAGTTCGATCAGGGCGTTGAAGTAGGCTTCCTTGCTCTCGAACCGGCTGTAGAAGGCGCCGACGGTGGCGCCGACTTTCGCGCACAGCGCCTCGATCGACAGTTCGGCAAGGCTGCGGGTTCGCAGCATGTCCGCACCCGCTCTGAGCAGCGCCGCCGTGGTTTCGCGGCTGCGCTTCTGCCGCGACGGCGTCACGCCGGGAAGGTCGAAATCTTCCGCGTCAGGCGGCATCGGATATTGCATCTCCCGGTGAATTATCCATAATCATAATTCGGATTATGTTTCTTGGCAATCCGGATCGGGCCGCGGCGGTGGCCGCTCGGGGCGAATGGCGGATCCACTGCCGTCGCCATGACAGGGAGGGATGCATGAGCGCAGGCAGCGGTAGCTCATTTCGCGGCACCATCGGCCAGACGGTCGCGGGCTCAAAACCCTGGTGGCCGTCGAAGCCCAAGCCGCCGGCCGGCGCACCCAACATCCTGGTGGTGCTGTTCGACGACGTCGGCTTTTCCGATTTCGGCTGTTACGGCTCGCCGATCCGGACGCCGACCATCGACAGGCTGGCGTCCGAAGGCCTGCGCTACTCCGGCTTCCACACCACCGCGATGTGCTCGACCACGCGCGCGGCGCTGCTGACCGGACGCAACCACCATTCCGTCGGCGTCGGCTGCCTCGCCAATTTCGACAGCGGTTATCCCGGCTATCGCGGCAAGATCGCGCGCGAGGCGGGGACATTGGCGGAAATGCTGAAGGCGCACGCCTATCGCAACTACATGGTGGGCAAATGGCATGTCACGCCGCTGACCGAAAGCGGCGCCACCGGACCGTTCGACGGCTGGCCGCTCGGCCGCGGTTTTGACCGGTTCTATGGCTTTCTCGACGCCGAGACCGACCAGTTCGCGCCGGAGCTCGTCTCCGACAACACCCATATCGATCCGCCCGGCACTTTCGCAGACGGTTATCACCTGACCTCCGATCTGGTCGACCAGTCGATCCGCTTCATTGCCGATCACATGGCCGACCGGCCCGATCTGCCCTGGCTGACCTGGGTTGCGCTCGGCGCCTGCCACGCGCCGCATCAGGCGCCCATCGACATCATCAAGAGCTACGACGCGGTGTTCGCACACGGCTGGGATGTCGAGCGCGAGCAGCGGATGGCGCGCCAGAAGGCGATGGGCATCGTGCCGCCGGAGACCAAGATGCCACCGCGCAACGACGGTGTGAAGGCGTGGGCGGAGCACAGCGCGGACGAGCAGCGCATGTTCACGCGGCTGCAATCGGCGTTCGCCGGCATGCTCGATCATGCCGATCAACATCTGGCCCGGCTGATCGGATTTCTCGACAAGGCCGGGATTCGCGAAAATACCCTGATCCTGGTGCTGTCCGACAACGGCGCCAGCCAGGAGGGCGGGCCGTTCGGTTTCGTCAATGCGATGGGACCCTACAACTTCCGCCCCGAACCGATCGCGGAAAAGGTGCGGCGGATCGACGACATCGGCGGTCCGGACTCGCACAACAATTTCCCGCATGGCTGGGCGATGGCCTCCAACACGCCGCTGCGCCGCTACAAGCAGAACACCCACGGCGGCGGCATCCGCGATCCCTTCGTGATGACCTGGCCGAAGCGGGTCCCGCAGGGCGAGTTGCGCCATCAATTCGTCCACGCCAGCGATCTGGTGCCGACCTTGCTCGAACTGGTCGGTGTCAGCGCGCCCGGGGAGATCGCAGGGACCGCGCAAATGCCGATCGAAGGCGAAAGTTTTGCGCGTTCGATCGCGGAGCCGTCCGCGCCATCGAAATGTCAGCCGCAATATTTCGAGATGTTCGGGCATCGCGGGCTCTGGCATCAGGGCTGGAAGGCGGTCTCCTTTCACCCGCCGGGGACGCCTTTCGAGAACGACAAATGGGAGCTGTTCCATCTCGACCGGGATTTTTCCGAGGTCGACGATCTCGCGGCCAAGGAACCCGAGCGCCTCGCTGAGATGATCAAGCTGTGGTGGAGCGAGGCGGAGAAACACAACGTGCTGCCGCTCGACGACCGCTTCGCGGCGCGCTTTGCGGAAAACGCTGCGCGGTTTCAGGGCTCGCGCAATAACTTCGTCTTTCACGCCGGCATGGGCCATGTGCCGACCGACGTCGCGCCCGACGTGCGCAGCCGCAGCTACACCATCGAGGCGCATGCCGAGGTCGGCGATGCCGGCGCCGAGGGAGTTCTGATTGCGCATGGCGACGCGACGTCAGGCTATAGCCTTTACATCAAGGACGGGCACCTCGTTCACGACCTCAACATCGGCGGAGGGCACGAGATCGTCCGCTCCGATCGCAAGGTGCCAGCGGGCGCGCATCGGTTCGGCGTGAATGTCGAACGTCTGGTGCGTGATACGCCGCCGGCCAAGGGCGCGCGCACCGGGATCACTGCCTATACGCTGCTGATCGACGGCGAGCCTGCGGGCACGCTGCAGACGCAACAGGCGTTCAACAATTTCATCTCGTGGTCCGGCCTCGACATCGGACGCGATCGCTCCAGCCCGGTGTCGCATTACGAGGCGCCGTTCGAATTCACCGGGCGGCTGCTGCGCGTGACGGTCGCCATGCACGACGACCAGAAGCTCGACGGCGACGGTATCGGCGCCGCGGAAATGGCGAGGCAGTGAGGCCAGCGTCGGACTGCCTATTTGATCTTGTCGTAAGTCGTCGCGAAATCGGCGAGCGGCATCGGAATCGTGATGGTTTCCTTGGCGAGATTTTGAAACGACACCTTTAGCTGCTTGCCCGATTTGAGCGCCGCCAGCAGGTCGGGCGCGATCGCGGAGTTGGCGTAACAACCCCTGTTCTCGCAAGTCTGGATCTGCAGGTCAGTCACCTTGCCGTCATCGACCTGGACTTTGGCGCCGCCGGGCAGGTTGAGCCCGAGCGGCAATTGTACCAGCGCGACCGGCGCCTTGGTGTCGGCGGGCACGCGGATGTTGACGAGCACGATCAACTGCCCGGTCTTGCTGAGAACTGCGGTCTGCTCCATCGCGCATTCGAGCGGCGCAGTGCGGCTGGCGCTGGTGCATCGCGCGGCCCAGCCGGCTGTGGGACTTGCCGCGGGCTCTGCCTGAGGCGCGGCCGGTGTTGCGGCTTGCGCCGTAGGCGGCGCGGCTTTTGATTTGGAGGCTTGGGCGTTGCCGGTTGACCCGAAAGCCAGCATGGCGAGAATGATAACAAACGTTGTGAAGATTTTCACTGAACCGGCTCCGTGAGCAATACCCACCGGATGTGCCGGCGGGCGCGCAAAGTCAAGTCGTCAGGTGGATTTCCCGGC
>JBAQER010000850.1:0-5774 GCA_049286845.1 Bradyrhizobium sp. | reverse complement strand
CATCGCTGCCATGGATCACTTCAACGAGAACCCGGTCGTTCACACTTGGTCCTACAAGCTTAAAAAGGCCGCGTGATAAGATTCGAACCATGGAAACGCTCGACTAGGCTCTCTATTGGAGTTGTCTTCGCCGGCCATTCCAACTACTCCAGGTTGAGTAAGATCAGGATGTAAGGCAATTGAGACTTTTTGGGGATCGATGGCCGCGTGCGTTGGATGCGCACGAACGGCAAGCCGGACGCGCTGTTGCATCACTCGGATCAAGGCGGCCAACATACCAGCCAAAAGTTCCAGCAGCTGATGGCAGACAGCTGAATCGTCTGCAGCATGAGCCGATCGGGCAATGTCTACGGCAACGCGGCGATGAAGAGTTTCTTCTCCTCGCCGAAGGCCTAACGCATTACGCGGAAAACATATCGCACCAGAGACAAGGCCAGAGCAGATGCGTTCGATCACATCAAGGGCCTCTACTATGCGATCCGGCGTCATTTCGACGATCGGATGCGAGATGATCTCCGCCTGATGGGGGCGATCACGATGCCGCGGCGAAGTCAGCCGCGTGCCGCGGATTGGTGTCATGCACGACGAATTGAGTACCGAAAGGCGCGCAATCTTGCCCGGCGAGCCGGCCGCGAATGTCGGCAAGCCACGCTTCGAAACTTTCGGTCGTGCGCTGATTGAGCACCGGGAAGGTGCCGAGCACGCCAGCCTGACAGGCCTCTACGACCACGTCCGGTCCCGAGACGAGAAACATCAGCGCCGCCATTACCGGGATTTTGAGATGTCGGCGTAGTCGATCAAGCAGCATGTTGGATGCCGATTGCCAGGGGACGAAACACGCGTCAGCGCGATTGCATGCGGGCGCCCGCATCCAGATTGAGCGTGGTCGCGTTCAGGTACGAGTTCTCGACGATGTGTTGCACCAGCCGAGCAAATTCCCGCGGCTGCCCCATCCGGTTTGGATACAGGATCATGCGATCGATGATCGACTGAGACACGTTGTCCGGCATGCCTGCGACCATTGCAGTGTCGAACAGCCCCGGCGCAATCGAGACGACGCGGATACCTTGCGGCGCCAGGTCGCGCGCTACTGGAAGCGTCAGGCCGATCACGCCCGCTTTGCTGGCGCTGTAGGCGGCCTGACCGATCTGCCCCTGGGAGGCGGCGCCCGATGCCGTGTTGACGATGACGCCGCGCTCGCCGCCGTCGGCGTCAGGAGCGTTCTTCGTCATCGCAAGGGCGGCAAACCTGATGATATTGAAGGTGCCGGTCAGGTTGATCGCGATCACCTTGTTCCATGTCGCGATCGGGAACGGCTCGCCCTTTGATACGGTCTTGGCGGCATCGGCAACTCCGGCGCAATTTACTGCGACATGAACACCGCCAAACGCGGCGACGACTGCCGCTATTCCGTCTTTTACGCTGGTCTCGTCAGCAACATCGACGATGCGGGTCAGGCAGGCATCGCCCAGGTCCGATTTAAGTGCCTGCAGCTTTTTCTCGTTGCGATCGAAACCGGCGATCCGCGCGCCGGCCGCGGCGAGCACCTTGCACGTCGCGAGCCCCAGTCCAGAAGCTGCGCCGGTCACAACGGCAATCTTGCCATGAAGCTCCATGAAATATCCTCGTTGTCTTCTATTTGCTCAGGATGGTCACGCACGCCACCGCTTCTTCGATGCCGTGCAGTCCGCCGCCATTTTCGGCGATCGCGATCCGCGCGCCGTCGACCTGGCGAGCCCCGGCCTCGTGACGCAGTTGCGCGACAAGTTCGTGGACTTGCGCCAGGCCGGTGGCGCCAACCGGATGCCCCTTTGATTCCAATCCTCCTGACGGATTGACCGGTACGCGGCCTCCGATGGTGGTTTCGCCGCGTTCGCTGATGGCGCCACCATCGCCGAAGGCGCACAGGCCGAGATTTTCGATCTGGATGATCTCACCCATGGCGGTGGCATCATGCACTTCGGCAACCGAGATATCGCGCGGACCGACGCCCGCCTTTTCGTAGGCGCGCCTGGCGGCGCGCGCGGTGCAATGGTTTTCGACGTCCGACGGGTCACGGTCGCTGCCGGTCTGGACCACGGATGCCAGCACCCGGATCGCGCGCGACCGATCGATGCCGTAGCGCTTGAGGCCCGCTGCAGTCGTCACCACGACCGCCGCGGCGCCGTCCGACACCGGCGAACACATCGGCAGTGTCAACGGATAAGTGATCGGCGGCGCGCTCAGCACCTCGTCAATGGAATAGGCGTTGCGAAACTGCGACAGCGGATTTTCAACGGAGTGTCGGTGGTTCTTGGCTGCGACCGCCGCGATTTGGCGCTGCGTCGTTCCGAACCGCGCCATGTGATAGCGGGAGAACGCCGCATAGACGTCCATGAACACGCTGTAGGGCTTGTCCGACGTAGTGCCAGGCGGCGGATCGATGCCTTCGCCGAGCTTCATCAGCCGCTCGCCGATTTCGTCCTTGCGGCTGATGTCCCAGGCGCTGTCGAATGACCCGAACATCAGCTCGCGATCCCTCGAGAACATCTTCTCGGCACCAACCGCAAGCGCGACGTCTCCGTCGCCTGCTTTCAGGAAGTTGACGGCCAGGTTCAGCGCCGAGCTGCCGCTCGCGCACGCGTTCTCGACGTTGACGACCGGGATCTGCCCGATCCCCATCGACCGCAACGCGATCTGACCGCGCACCATGTGCTGCTTTTCCATGTGCCCTTGCGATGCGTTGGCAAAGTAAGCGGCTTCCAATGCCGTGGTCTCGATGCCGGCGTCCGCGAGCGCCGCGTTGACCGCCTCTTTCGTCATCGTCTTGATGTCCTTGTCGAGCATGCGGCCGAACGGCGTCATGCCTACTCCCACGACGTAAACGTCTTCCATGCTGGCGGCTCCCGTTCTCAGGTTTTATTTTGTGCCCGTCGCGATAGTTCGGATAGCACCTCGTCCGTGTGTTCGCCGAGGGCAGGTACGCCCCGCGTCGGTCCCGGATGGTGTCCGTCGATAATCAAGGGCTGTGCGACATAGCGGCGGCGTCTGCCATCGCTATCGGCCACGTCGCTGAACAACCCGCGCTCGATGAAGTGCGGGTCGGCTGCGACCTCGTCAATCGCACTGACGGGACCCCAGGGGATTCCAGCGGCGTCAAGTGCTTCGGCCCACTGCGCCCGCGGCGCGGCGGCGATGGCCTTGCCGATGCGCGCGACCAGCTCGACTTCGCGCTGAGTTCGTTGCGGGCGTTTTAGATCGGCGACGTCCTCCATGCCGATCAGCGTGCAAAGCGGCCGCCAGAACCAGTCCTCATGCGCGATCGAGAGCGACAGCAGCTTGCTGTCCTGGCATTCGAACAGCCCGTAAGCCGGCTCTGCGGCAATGTCGGCGAGCGGCTCGTCGTTCATCGCCGGGCCGACCATGACCGACATCCACGAGACCAGCCCGTCGGTCATCGACACGTCGATATACGCGCCCTTTCCGGTGCGCGCGCGCGCCAGCAGCGCCGCAAGCACGCCAAGTGCCGCAAACATCCCCGATGAAAGGTCGCCAACCGCGATATCGCTCGGAAGCTGCGTCGAGCGCGTGGCCACCTGGCCGTGCAGGAATCCGGCGAGAGCCTGGTAGGAGAGATCATGCGCAGGCCGGTCACGATAAGGGCCGGTCTGTCCGAAGCCGGAGATCGACGCATAGACCAAACGGGGATTGATCGCGGCCATCGCCTCGTAGCCTAGGCCTAGCCGCTGCATGGTGCCGGGGCGAAACCCTTCCAGCAACACGTCGGCGGTGGCGACGAGATCCCGGAACCGCTGTTTGTCGCCGTCCGCCTTGAGATCGAGCGCGACCGAGCGCTTGTTGCGATTGAGGGCGGCGTGGAAGGCTGGAAATTGCCGCGCGGGATCACCGGCGCCCGGACGCTCGACGAGGATGACGTCCGCCCCGAGATCAGCCATCAGAAGCGTCGCGTAGGGCCCGGGATATTGCTCTGCCAGACTGACAATGCGGATGCCCTCGAGCTGCAACATGACGACGTATCTTCCCCGGATGCGCAGAGCTTAAGCTTGTGAATTTTATTAGTTGGTCTATAATTTTACCCAGTAAATTATTTATTGACCCAAAAGTCAAATACTTGTTGTCGGGGTGGGAACAGTGACGACGTCAGAAAAGATCATGCCGGAGCAAAGCGTTCTGGTTGAAGTCCGTGCCGACGCGGTATGGATCACGCTCAACCGGCCGGCGGCGCTCAACGCGATCACGTCCGACATGGTGGCGGGAATTACCGCCGCCCTGACGCTTGCCGATGATCCGGCGATCAAGGCCGTGGTGCTGATGGGCACCGGGCGTGCTTTTTGCGCTGGTGCCGACTTGAAATTCGTCAACAGCGCGACGCAGCGCGATGAGGCCGCCGCAGCGCGATTCCTCGACAGCGTCCTCGACATGATGGCACGGCTGGAAAACTTTCCGCGGCCGGTCATCGCCGCGGTCAATGGGTTGGCCCTGGCGGGCGGTCTGGAATTGGTGCTGTGCTGCGATCTGGTTATCGCGGCGCGATCAGCGAAGCTCGGTGACGCGCATGCCAATTTCGGTCTGCTGCCGGGCGGCGGCAGTTCGGTGCGACTGCCTCGGAAAATCGGTCCGACCCGTGCGAAATACCTGCTGTTTACCGGCGATTTCGTGCCGGCCGACGATCTGGTCGCCTGCGGTCTTGTCAACGAAGTCGTCGACGACGCCGAACTGACGGCCGCGGTCGAGCGCCTGGTCGCCAAGCTCGGATCCAAGAGCTCACTGGTGCTCCGCCGCATGAAGGCGCTGGTCGCCGACGGTCTGGAACAGCCAAAGGACGTTGCTCTCAGGCTCGAATTGCTCGCAAGCGAAGTCCATGCCCATAGCCTCGACATGAAAGAGGGACTTGCCGCATTCGAGCAAAAGCGCAAGCCGTCATTCATCGGGCGCTGAACCACTCTCGACGCGTCAGTTATCCGAGCCATCGCTTGCGGCGCCGATAATGCTTGATGTTGCGATAGCTCTTGCGCTCGCCTTCGAGGTTGAGGCCGAGGTAGAATTCGCGGATGTCCTCGTTGGCGCGAAGGTCGGCCGCGTTACCTTCCAATACGATGCGTCCGTCTTCCATGACGTATCCGAAATCGGCGAGATCCAGCGCGACGCGGGTATTTTGTTCGACGATGAGCAGCGTCAGGCCGTCGTCCTTCAACGAGCGCAGAACGCCGAACACCTCATCGACCATCATCGGCGCCAGCCCCAGCGAGGGCTCGTCGATCATGATGAGCTTCGGATTGGCCATCAGCGCGCGGCCGATCACCACCATCTGCTGTTCGCCGCCGGACAAATAGCCGGTCGTGCGCGACTTCAGCAAGGCAAGCCGCTTGATCCGGTCGTAGACGCCATCGAGCCGCCGCCGCATCGCCGGCGCTGAAGGCTCCATATGACCGCCGGCAATCAGGTTCTGCTCCACGGTCAGATGACTGAGGACGCGGCGGCCCTCCATGACGTGGACGATCCCGTTGCGGACGATTTTTGCCGGATCACCGCCGTCGATCCGCGAGCCCTCGAACGAAATCGTCCCCGACGTCACCTTGCCGTCCTCGGTCATGAGGAGGTTCGAGATCGATTTGAGCGTGGTCGACTTGCCGGCTCCGTTGCCGCCCAGGAGCGTGACGCATGACCCCTTTGGCACGGCAAGCGTAAGGCCCTTCACCGCAAGGATGACGTCGCTATAGAGAACTTCTACATTGCTGAGCTCAAGCATAGGCAACTCCGCGGCCGCAGCGCAG
>JBAQER010000849.1:0-2283 GCA_049286845.1 Bradyrhizobium sp. | reverse complement strand
CGCGTCGGCACGTCCATCTGCGACAGCGCCGAGCGGACCAGGAGCAGCGCCAGCACCACGGTCAGGTCGGACGAAAACGCCGCCGCGATCAAGCAGAGGCTGGAGGGGATGTGGGTGAACACCATGGTGTTGATGAGACCGATGCGGCCGGCGAGCCAGGCCGCCACCGGGAATGACATGGCGCCGAGCAGGCTCGAGAAAAAGAAGTAGACGCTCGCCGCCTCCAGCGACAGGTTGAAGCGCTGAAACAGCCACAGCGCCAGCAGCGACTGCACCACGAAGCCGCCGGCAAAGGCGTCCATGCTGAACAATGCTGCGAGCCGGTAGACGATGTTGCGGGATGGCCCGAGGGCGGCCGTCGGCGCGCCTGCGGCGTGGCTGTGGTCGCGCGGCAGGCGCCGGTAGAGCAAGGCCGCCAGCAATCCAAGCGCGGCGTACAAATAGAACATCAGCTTGATCGCAGAGAGCCTCGACCAGCCGTTGGACACGAGCGTCTCAGGCAAGGCCGCCGCCAGCGAACCGACGGCCGCGGTTAGAGAGCCGATCAGGCTGTAGCGGGCAAAGATGGCGGTGCGGTCGCGGTCGGCGGTCTCCTTCGTCAGGAGCGCATGTTCGAGCGGCACCAGCATGCCGAGATCGCCGCCGGACGGATTGATGCTGCCGATGAAGGCGATGAGCAGGACCAGAGCGAGTGTCTCCGCCGCCGGAAAAATCAGGCCGGTGAAGACCATCAGTCCGGCGCCGGCCAGGAAGAGACTTCGCAATTCGAACCGTGGCGCGATGAAGCCGGTGATCAACGTCAGGGCCGCCGTTCCCAGCAGCGAGGCAGAGGCGACGACCCCGATCGCCTGCGGGCTGAACCCTGCCGCGGAGAGGTAGACCGGCAGGATGATGATGGCGAAGCCGTCGCCGAAGCCGCGCAGCGCGCGGGCGCCGTAGAGGCAAAGAATATCGGAGGGAGTTCTCATCGAGCTGCCGACCATGTCTCATCTCCACTGACGGAGCGAGACAACGCTTGGCTGCGCGCAGCTGACCGGGCGGTTGCCGATGGCCCGGATTTGAATGCATTTAGATCACGCGAATCCCGGGCATTCAAGTGGATCGCCGGGATTTGATCGCGCTGATGACCGCCATTCCAGACTGGCCTTGCCTCCGACTCCGGCTTTGCCGCAGCGGTGAGGCGGGGCGCACGTGCTTCAAGGCGAGACCTGCGTGAGACAGGATCGGCGTCCTACCAGTTGCGCTGGGCGCGGATGGAGAATGTCCAGGTGCTCTGATCCCTGAGGTCGTACAAGGCTGCCGGCTTGGTACCCACGGCAGGCAATGCGGCCAAGCCGGCGTACTTCTGATCCACGAAGGTGTACATCGCCTCGCCTGTAAAGGAGAGGTTCTTCACCGGCGTCCAGCGCGTATTGCCGCCGATCTGCGCGACGTTGAAGTCCGGGTTACAGGCAGAACCCGGCGTCAGCAAGGCGGCAACAGCGGCACAGACATAGCTCTTTGCCGTGGTGTTGTAGCTGACGGAAGTGTACGCACCGAAGATCGCAGAGTCCCAGTAGGCGTCCCAGTTGTGCGTGTAACCACCGCGTAAGCCCCACAGCCTGGTGGTCTCGATGCCGGTGCCGTTCGCCGAAGTCGTGCCGGCGAAAACGCCGTCGGAAACACCGGCAATCCCGAGGCTCTGATAGACGCCAGCCAGGCCTGTGCCGTCGTACATGGCGAAGGAAGGCGCGACCTGGCTCCGCCAGACGTAGCGGCTCGCACCGTCGGCATAGCCAACCGTAATCTCGATATGGTCGCCCTGGCCAGTCGGAATGTTTTTGATCGACAAGGCCAACTGACCAGCCCAGCCCCACTTGTCGCTCGGATAACCCGAGGTTTCCGTCGCGCCGTAGTAGCCGGAATGGATGTTGTGCGCAGCTACGGACGCCTGGAACAGGCCCCAGGCCTGGTTAACCTGGATCATGCCGACGATGTCGGGAGCCCGCGCGCCGCCAAGGTTATTGGTGCCATACACGCCCGTCGCGAAGGTGGCGCCGGTGAGGCCCGACGTGTTCCACAGATTGGATTGGTAGTAGGCGACCTGATCCTGCAGGGAGATCGTACCGGTGATGCCCTGGCCGAAGTCCGCCGTATAGGAGAACTGGTTCACGCCGGTATTGTCGGCGTGGCCGCCGATGAGCCCGTCGCCGATGTTGCCGGGATAACCGGTCCAGGGCGCGTCGAACTGGGATACGGCCTTGCCGATTGTGAAGCCGGCGAACTGGATGAACGCGAAGTACA
>JBAQER010000848.1:0-3749 GCA_049286845.1 Bradyrhizobium sp. | reverse complement strand
GCAGTGCCGCCTTCATAGAGCAGCGTACCTAGGATCCAGGCCAGCCACAACAGGCCGAACGCGAGCGCGAGGCTCGCAACGACAAGCACCATGGCGTTGAAGCGTTTTCGCGAACGATAGATCCGGTTTCCCGGATTGACCGCGGATGCTCCGGCTACGGGAATCGTCATGTCTGCGACCCCTCGTGGCGCGCGAGCCGCAGCAGCAGCAGCTTCGAGAGGCCCAGAACCACCGTGGTGATGAGGAACAGGATCAAGCCGAGCTCGATGAGCGCCGAGTAATACAGGTCGCCAACGGCTTCCGTGAATTCGTTGGCGAGCGCCGACGCGATGCTGTTGCCGGGCGCATTCAACGAAACCGCGAGCCGGTGCGCGTTGCCGATGACGAAAGTCACCGCCATGGTTTCGCCCAGCGCCCGGCCCAGGCCCAGCATGATGCCGCCGATGACGCCGACTTTGGTATACGGCAGCACCACGCGCCAGACGACTTCCCAAGTGGTCGCCCCGAGACCGTAGGCGGACTCCTTGAGCATCGGCGGCACGATCTCGAACACGTCCCGCATTACCGCCGTGATGAATGGGATCACCATGATCGAGAGGATCAATCCGGCGGTGATCATGCCGATGCCAATCGGCGGCCCGGCAAACAGCGCGCCGAAAAGCGGCACATTGCCGAGGGTATTGATGAGCACCGGCTGAAGATGGGTCTGAAACAGCGGCACGAACACGAACAGGCCCCACATGCCGTAGATGATCGACGGAATGGCCGCCAGCAATTCGATCGCGGTGCCGAGCGGGCGTTTCAACCAGGCGGGTGAGAGTTCGGTGAGGAAGATCGCGATGCCGAAACTGACGGGCACGCCAATCAGCATCGCGATCATGGACGTGACGACGGTGCCGTAGATCGGCACCAGGGCACCGAACTTTTCCTGCACCGGATCCCAGTCGCTGGACCAGATGAACGAGAACCCGTACTTCTCGAGCGTCATCTGACTGCCGATCATGAGCGAAACCAGGATCGCCAGCAGGAGACTGAAAACCAGGAAGGCGAACGACCGCGTCAGCCACTCGAATGCCTTGTCCGCCCAGGGCGCGGAGCGCAGGCGACGCGGACGCTGGGAATCGTTCATCGCGGAAGCAAGGGTGTGCGCTTCAGTATGGTTCAGCGTTGCGGACATTGACGGTTCAAGCCGGACGGATTGTAAGGGAGCGGGGTGGTGGCGGTATCAAAATAGGGGCGGCCGATGCCGCCCCTTCTTCCAGATCAACAGCTTGCTGCCAAGCGCTCAGTAAACCGCCTTGCCGGATGCGTCCTTCAGCTGCGATTTCCAGTTCGCCTGGATCAGATTCACCACCGCATCGGGCATCGGCACATAGTCCAGTTCTGAAGCCATTTTGTCGCCGTTCTTGAACGACCATTCAAAGAATTTCAGCACTTCCTTCGCGTTTTCCGGTTTCGCCTGAACCATGTGCATCAGGATGAACGTCGCGCCGGTCATCGGCCAGCTGAGCTTGCCGGGCTGGTCTGTCAGCAGCAGGGCCATGCCGGGCGCCTTGGCCCAGTCCGCGCCCGCGGCGGCGGCTTTGAATGAATCGTCATTCGGCGTGACTGCCGTACCTTCGCGATTCACCATCTTCGCCGCTGCCAGCTTGTTCTGCTTGGCGTAGGCGTACTCGACGTACCCGATGGCGCCGTCAATCCGGCCAACGTAGTTGGCGACCCCTTCGTTGCCCTTGCCGCCCACGCCCACCGGCCATTTCACCGACGTGCCCTCCCCGACCGCGGATTTCCACTCCGGGCTGACCTTGGACAGGTAGTTGGCAAAGATGAACGTGGTGCCGGAACCGTCCGAACGATGCACGACCGAGATCGCCTGGTCCGGCAGGCTCACGCCTTTGCTGCTGGCGGCAATCGCCGGCTCGTTCCACTTCTTGATCCTGCCCAGGTAAATGTCGGCAAGCTGGGCGCCCGTCAGCGTGATTGCACCGGCGGCGACGCCCTTGATGTTGTAGACCGGCACCACGCCGCCCATGACTGCCGGAAACTGCATCAGGCCGTTCTTCCGCAGGTCCTCCGGCTTCATCGGCATGTCCGATGCGCCGAAGTCCACGGTCTTGGCCGTGATTTGCTTGATGCCGCCCCCCGAACCGATCGACTGGTAGTTCATGCCCACGCCGGTCGCTTTCTTGTACGCGTCGGCCCATTTGGCGTAGATCGGGTACGGGAAAGTCGCGCCCGCGCCGGTGATATCCCCGGCCTGCGCCGTACCGGCGAGCAAGAGCGCTGCGGTCAGCGCCCCGAATACGGAATTGAGTCTCATGGCTGGTGCTCTCCTTGGATGGATGCCGCGGAGTCTAGGCAGCGATTGTTACAGCCGTGTTACGGCGTCGCGCGCCGGGACTCCATCAGCGGCACGGCGCGACCGGCCGCCGCGGCTCCAGCGCGCTGGCGCTTTCGGTCAGGCTTTCCAGGAACGCCACCAGGTCCGCCGACTCGCCCGCCGAGAGGCGGAGAGGTTTGAGCAGCGCCTCGCCGTCCGAATGCAGCCGGTCGGGACTGATTTCCGAGTAGTGGCGCACCACGTCGGCAAGCGTCGCCAGGCCGCCGTTGTGCATATAGGGCCCGGTACGCGCCACGTTGCGCAAGCCGGGCACCTTGAATTCGCCGAAATTCCGGTGCTCCTCGGCCACCTGCCGCGTCTTGACGGCGCTCGCACCGCTGCGATCGTCGTTGTAGGTGCCCAGCAGGCTGAGGGGATTGGACTGCAGCTTGCGGATGCCGCCGTGGCGGCCCGGATCAGCGCCGCCCGTCACGAAAAAAGGCACGCCGGTGTCGTGGAATTCGCCGTTGCTGAAGGCGGGGCCGACATGGCAGGCGCCGCAGTTGCCGCGGCCAATGAAGATGCGCAAGCCGCGCTGTGCGGCTTCTGGATATTTTTTCATCAAAGAAAAATCACTGCGAGATAGCGCATCGCGGAAATCGTCGAAGGGCGAGCGTCCGCTCAATAACGTTTCCTGGAACGCAGCCAGCGCCTTGCCGATGCCGGCCAGCACCGCCTCATCCGCCCGGGGGACGGGCGCGCCGAAGACTTTCTCGAAACGGCAGGAGAGTTCGGCATCGCCGCGTACCAGCGCGGCCGCATGCGCCACGCTGCCGCCCATCTCGCGCGGCTCGAGGATCGGCCGCACGCTCTGCGCCCAGAGCGAATCACCGGCGCCGTCCCAGCCAAACCAGCGGTGATAGCGGACATCGAGGAGGCTTTGCGTGTTGCGGTCGGTCTCGCCCAGGCCGAAGGCGCGAGCGCGCCCATCCTGCCAGGCGCGGAACGGCGCGTGGCAGGTCGCGCACAGGACCTTTCCCGAAGGCGACAGACGTGGGTCGAAAAAGAGGCGCTCGCCAAGCGCAACGGCCTCGGCGCTTCCCGAGGCGAGATTGGACGGATCGGGCGACCAGGGCGCCGGCCAGGGCCCGTGGCGCAGGATGGCACGCGTCTCCGCCTCGGTGAGATCCGGCAACTGCGCGTTCGCGCCGGAAGCGCAAAGCAGCAGCGCTGCAACCAGGAAGCGGATCACTCGATCCGGATGCTGTTGGTCAGCCGCTCGGCACCGAGATCGAACACGAATTCCCAGCGCCCGGGCATGTGGAACAGCCATCCCTCCGAGCGGTAGCGCCCGTCCGCCAGCGGCACGACCTTGGCCCGGTAGTTCATGCCATGCCGGTGCTCCGGCATGTGGGCATCCAGCCTGACC
>JBAQER010000847.1:0-3219 GCA_049286845.1 Bradyrhizobium sp. | reverse complement strand
GCGACCGTCGCGGACCGTTACTACATCGTCGAGCACGGCAAGGTGATCGACGGTTTCGCAAACTCCGATCTGCAAGCCAACATGGACAAGCTTCACACCTATCTCGGCGTCTGAACTACCTCTCAAGCACGATCCAACGGAGAAGATATGAAACATAGAATCTCGGCAGTTTTGCTTGGTACCGCACTGGCGCTTGGCGCAAGTGGCGCCGCTTTGGCGCAGGATAAAACCATCAAGATCGGCGTGCTTACCGATAATTCGGGTCTGTACTCCGACATCGGCGGCGCAGGGTCGACGTTGGCCGCCCAGATGGCGGTTGAGGACTCCGGCCTCGCGGCCAAGGGATGGAAGATCGACATCGTTTCCGCCGACCATCAGAACAAGCCCGACATCGGCACCAACACCGCGCGGCAGTGGATCGACGTCGACAAGGTCGACATCTTCATGGACGTGCTGAACTCCGGCGTCGCGCTGGCGGTCAGCAACCTGGTGAAGGAAAAGAACGTCATCATGATCAACACCGGCGCGGCGTCGTCGGATCTCACCAATACCAAATGCTCGCCGAACACAATTCATTGGGTTTACGACACCTACATGCTCGCCAACAGCACCGGTCAGGCGCTGGTGAAGGCGGGCGGCGACACCTGGTACTTCCTCACCGCGGACTATGCGTTCGGTCACGCGCTGGAGCGCGACACCGCCGCGGTGGTGGTGAAGTCGGGCGGCAAGGTGCTGGGCACCGTCAGGCATCCCCTGAATTCGTCGGACTTCTCCTCGTTCCTGCTGCAGGCGCAGGCGTCCAAAGCCAAGATCATCGGCATGGCCAATGCCGGCGGTGACACCACCAATACCATCAAGCAGGCGTCGGAATTCGGCATCGTCGCGGGCGGCCAGAAACTCGCCGGTCTCTTGCTGTTCATCAACGACGTTCACTCGCTCGGTCTGAAAGTGGCGCAGGGCCTCAACTTCACGGAAACGTTCTACTGGGACCTCAATGACGGGACCCGGGCGTTTTCGAAGCGCTTTTCCGAGCGCATGAAGAACAAGGCGATGCCGTCTATGATCCAGGCCGGCGTCTATTCGGGCCTGATCCACTACTTCAAGGCGGTCGAGGCGATGGGTGGCAATCCGCATGACGGCATCAAGGTCGTCGAGAAGATGAAATCGATGCCGACCGACGATCCGCTGTTCGGCAAGGGTACGATCCGCGCGGACGGCCGCAAGATTCACCCGGCCTATCTGTTCGAGGTCAAGAAGCCCGCGGAATCCAAGGGACCCTGGGACTACTACAAGCTGATCGGGACGACCCCCGGAGAGCAGGCTTTCCGGCCGCTTTCGGAAAGCGAATGTCCGCTGGTAAAGAAGTAGCAATGACTGCCCGCCGGCGCATGGCGCCGGCGGGTTTTCGCCCGGCGTTATCCGAAGAATGAGTTTCGAAAGATCGATCGATGCAGGCTCTCTACGCGCAGCTTCTGGTGGGACTGATCAACGGCTCGTTCTACGCGCTGTTGAGCCTTGGGCTCGCCGTGATCTTCGGCATGCTCAACATCATCAATTTCGCGCACGGCGCGGTCTACATGATGGGTGCGTTCTGCGCCTATTTCCTGCTCAACGTGATGGGTATCGGTTACTGGCCGGCGCTGATCATCGCGCCGATCGCGGTCGGCATCTTCGGCATGATCCTGGAGCGGACCATGCTGCAATGGCTTTCCGGGCTCGATCATCTCTACGGGCTGTTGCTGACGTTCGGGATGGCGCTGATCATCCAGGGCGTCTTCCAGAATTATTTCGGCTCCTCGGGGCTGCCCTATGCCATTCCCGATGAACTGAGGGGCGGCATGAATCTCGGCTTCATGTTCCTGCCGATCTACCGCGGCTGGGTAGTGGTGTTCTCGCTCGTGGTCTGCCTCGCCACCTGGTACCTGATCGAGCGGACGCGGCTCGGTGCCAATTTGCGCGCCGCCACCGAAAACCCGACGCTGGTGCGCGCCTTCGGCATCAACGTGCCCAGGATGATCACGCTGACCTACGGGCTTGGCGTCGGACTTGCCGCGCTCGCCGGCGTGCTGTCGGCACCGATCAACCAGGTGCGGCCATTGATGGGGGCGGATCTGATCATCGTCGTGTTCGCGGTGGTGGTGATCGGCGGCATGGGTTCCATCATGGGCTCGATCATCACCGGCTTTGCGCTCGGCGTGATCGAGGGACTGACGAAATACTTTTATCCCGAGGCCTCCAACACCGTGGTATTCGTGCTGATGGTGCTGGTGCTGCTGGTGAAGCCGACGGGACTGACGGGACGGGCGGCCTGACATGAGCGCATTGACCGACGACACCTTGCCGGTAACCCCGCGCGCCATCCGCGACGAGATGGTCGTATTCGCGGTGATGGCGCTGCTGCTGGCGGCCGTGCCGCTAACCGGAATCTACCCGTTTTTCGTCATGCAGGCGCTGTGTTTTGCGCTGCTGGCCTGCGCCTTCAACCTCTTGATCGGCTATGGCGGACTGCTGTCGTTCGGCCATGCGATGTTCCTCGGCACCGCCGGGTACTTTACCGCGCATGCGCTGAAGGTATGGGGGCTTTCGCCCGAACTGGGGATCGTGGTCGGCACCGCCGGCGCCGCCGGGCTCGGTGTCATAACCGGCGTCGTCGCTATCAGACGGCAGGGCATCTACTTCTCGATGATCACGCTGGCACTGTCGCAACTGTTGTATTTCATCTATCTGCAGACGCCGTTCACCCATGGCGAAGATGGCATCCAGGGCATTCCGCAAGGGCACCTGTTCGGAATCTTCAATCTCGCCAAACCGACGGTGCTTTATTACGTCATCCTGGCCGGTTTCCTCGGCGGGTTCCTCCTGATCTATCGCACCATCAACTCGCCGTTCGGCGAGGTGCTGAAGGCGATCCGCGAGAACGAGCCGCGCGCGATTTCGCTGGGCTACAAGACCGATCAGTACAAGTTGCTCGCCTACATCCTGTCCGGGACGCTGGCGGGATTTGCCGGTTCGCTCAAGGTGTTCGTCGCGCAGAATGCCTCGCTGACCGACGTGCACTGGACGATGTCGGGCGAGATCGTGCTGATGACGCTGGTCGGCGGCCTCGGCACCGTGTTCGGCCCGGTGGTCGGCGCCTTCGTCATCATCGCCATGCAGCAATATCTGGCCGGTTTCGGGCAGTGGGTGACGGTGATCCAGGGCGTGATCTTCGTGGTCTGC
>JBAQER010000846.1:0-6427 GCA_049286845.1 Bradyrhizobium sp. | reverse complement strand
AGACGGCATCGCTAATACCAAGGGATTTCGGCAATGGCTGACATCGCACTCGAACCCAGGACCGGCAGGCGGCCGATTCGTGAGGCCACCACCTGGGACCAGATCAGGGCCAATCGCAACTGGCTCGGCTTCTGGTTCATGCTGCCGGCGATGGCGTTCCTGATCCTGTTCCTGGCTTATCCGCTGGGTTTGGGGGTCTGGATTTCGTTCACGGATGCGCGCATCGGGCGGCCCGGCGTGTTCATCGGCATGGAAAACTACGAATGGCTGTGGGGCGATTCGATCTTCTGGTTGTCGGTGTTCAACACGCTGCTCTACACGACGGTCGCCAGTGCCATCAAATTCGCGATAGGGCTTTATCTGGCGCTGCTGTTGAACGAGAACATGCCGTTCAAGGCGATGCTGCGCGCCTTGGTGCTGATCCCCTTCATCGTGCCCACTGTGTTGTCGGCGCTGGCTTTCTGGTGGATCTTCGATTCGCAATTCTCGATCATTTCCTGGTCGCTGAAGCAGATGGGATTGATCACCGACAACATCAATTTCCTCGGCGACGTCGCCTGGGCGCGGGCATGCGTGATTTTCGCCAACATCTGGCGCGGCGTTCCCTTCGTTGCGATCACGCTGCTGGCTGGCCTGCAGACGGTGTCGCCATCGCTCTATGAAGCCGCAACGCTCGACGGCGCGACCAGCTGGCAGCGATTCCGGTTCATCACCTATCCGCTGCTGACGCCGATCATCGCGGTGGTGATGACGTTCTCGGTTCTGTTTACCTTCACCGACTTCCAGCTGATCTGGGCGATGACACGCGGTGGGCCGGTCAACGCGACCCATCTGATGGCGACGCTGTCCTATCAGCGTGCGATCATCGGCGGCGTGCTCGGCGAGGGCGCAGCGATATCGAATGCGATGATTCCGTTCCTGCTCGCGGCGATCATGATCTCGTGGTTCGGACTGCAGCGGCGCAAGTGGCAGCAGGGAGAGAGCAATGACTGAAATTCCTACCCTGCCGGTCGACGTCAAGGCTGTGCTCACCGCTACCTCGCCGACGGTCGCGAGGGACGATCACAGCGAGGGCATGAGTTATCTGGAGTCGCTGCCGCGCCGGATGGTTACGCTTTATCTGCCGTTGTCGATCATCGTGATCGTCCTGCTGTTCCCGTTCTACTGGATGGCGCTTACTGCCATCAAACCCGACGACCAGTTGCTCGATCTCAACACGTTCAATCCGTTCTGGACCTGGAATCCGACGTTCAAGCACATCTACAAGCTGCTGTTCGAAAGCTACTACCCGCTGTGGCTATGGAACACGATGTATGTGGCGATTTGCTCGACGATCCTATCGATCCTGGCCTCCGTGCTCGCGGCCTATGCCATCGTGCGGTTGCGTTATCGCGGCGCGCAGTGGGTCGGGGGTCTGATCTTCCTGTCCTATCTGGTGCCGCCGTCGATCCTGTTCATTCCGCTCGCGACCGTTGTATATCAGTACGGCCTGTTCGACACCCCGTTCGCGCTGATTCTGACTTATCCGACCATCCTGATTCCGTTCTCGACCTGGCTATTGATGGGTTATTTCAAGACCATCCCGTTCGAGCTGGAGGAATGCGCGCTGATCGATGGCGCCAGCCGCTGGCAGATCCTGACCAAGATCGTGCTGCCGCTGGCGATTCCTGGGCTGATTTCGGCGTTCATCTTCTGCTTCACGCTGTGCTGGAACGAATTCATTTACGCGCTTACTTTCCTCACCTCGGTGCAGAACAAGACGGTGCCGGTCGCCATCGTCAACGAGTTCGTCGACGGCGACGTCTATCGCTGGGGATCGCTGATGGCGGGCGCGCTGGTGGGTTCGTTGCCGCTGGTCATCCTCTATGCCTTCTTCGTCGAGCATTACGTGTCGGCGATGACCGGAGCCGTCAAAGAGTGAGCCTGCAGGCCCGCATCAGATAAGTTTTCAAGAAAAAGGAGTTGGGCTTTGCACATTCTGGTTCTGGGCGCCGCCGGCATGGTCGGCCGCAAGCTGACCGAGCGGCTGCTGCGCGACGGCCGGGTCGGCAACCGCGAAATCTCGCGGATGACGCTGCACGATGTCGTGGCTCCGACCAAGTCCACTGACGCGGCAATCCCCATCACCGTCGTCACCAGCGACTTCGCCGATCCCGGCACCGCCGCGCCGCTGGTGGCGCATCGCCCCGACGTGATCTTCCATCTCGCGGCGATCGTCTCCGGCGAGGCCGAGCTCGATTTCGACAAGGGTTATCGCATCAACCTCGACGGCACCCGGATGCTGTTCGACGCCATCAGGCTGATCGGCGGCGGCTACAAGCCGCGTGTCGTCTTCACCTCGTCGATCGCGGTGTTCGGCGCGCCGTTTCCCGATGCGATCGGCGACGAGTTCTTCCATACGCCGCTGTTGAGCTACGGCACCCAGAAGGCGATCGACGAACTCTTGCTGGCGGATTATTCGCGCCGCGGCTTCATGGACGGCATCGGCATTCGCCTGCCGACCATCTGCATCCGTCCCGGCCTGCCCAACAAGGCGGCTTCCGGTTTCTTCTCCAACATCCTGCGCGAACCGCTGGCCGGCAAGGAAGCGGTGCTGCCGGTGTCCGAGGAGGTCCGGCACTGGCATGCTTCGCCGCGTTCGGCCGTCGGATTTCTGATTCACGCGGCGACCATGGATAGCGCTGCGGCCGGTGCGCGCCGCAACCTTACCATGCCCGGTCTTTCGGCCACCGTCGGCGAACAGATCGCGGCGCTGAAGCGGGTGGCGGGCGACAAGGTCGCGGCCCGGATCAAACGCGTACCCGACCCGTTCATCATGGGTATCGTCGATGGCTGGCCGCGCAATTTCGAGGCCAAGCGCGCCCGCGAGCTCGGCTTCACTACAGCCGAAAAGACCTTCGACGATATCATCCGCATTCATATCGAGGACGAACTCGGCGGCAAGTTCGTGGCCTGAATCCGAGGATGCGGTCATGACCAAAGTGGCCAGCATCGGCGAGTGCATGATCGAGCTGAAGCAGGCGGAAGGCGGCCTGTATTCGCGGGGATTCGGCGGCGATACGCTCAATACCGCCATCTATCTCGTCCGGCTTGGCGTAGGTGTCGACTACGTCACCGCGCTCGGTGATGACCCCATGAGCGATGAAATGATCGCCGGCTGGGCGGCCGAGGGCGTCGGCACGCAGCGCGTCGTCCGGCTCAAAGGCAAATTGCCCGGCCTCTACATGATCCAGACCGACAAGTTTGGCGACCGCCGTTTCCTTCACTGGCGGGAAAGCGCCGCCGCACGCCGCTTGATGGATCTGCCCGAGACCGACGGCATCCTGGATTCGCTCGGCACCTACGACGTGGTCTATCTCTCGGCCATTACCCTGTCCATCTACGGCGCGCAGGGGCGGACGAAATTGATTGGTGCGCTCGGCCAGGCCCGACGGCACGGCACGACAATTGTTTTTGACGCCAATCGCCGCGCCAGTGGTTGGCCCGATCCTGATATCGCACGCGCCGCCTTTGACGAAGCGTTTGCGGCATCCGATATTGTGCTGGCCTCCACGGAAGATTTGCTTCCGCTTTATCCCGACAACAGCGACGAGCAACTGATGGCGCGTATTCCCTGCGGCGAAGCGGTATTGAAGCTCCTCAGTCCGGGCAGCATCGTGCGGTTTGGAGGCGTTTCGCAAGAGGTGAGGGCAGAGCCTGTGACGCAGCCCGTTGTCGACACCACGGCGGCCGGCGATAGTTTCTCGGCTGCCTACATTGCTGCACGCCTTGCAGGCGTTGAGCCGGCGGAAGCCGCGCGGGCCGGTCATCGTCTTGGCGGCGTCGTGGTCTGCTATCCCGGCGCGATCATCCCGCGCTCGGCGATGCCGGCAAGTATTTTGCCTGGGCCGCCACCCGCTCGAAAGCCGTCGCCATGAGAGCGAAACAGGAAAAACTTGCTGCGCTGTTCCGGCAGGCGACGATCATCCCGGTCCTCACCATCGAGCGGCCCGGAGACGCGGTGCCGCTCGCCCGGGCGCTGGTTGCGGGCGGCGTGCGGGTGCTGGAAGTCACCCTGCGCACGCCGGTGGCGATCGAAGCCGCAAAAGCGATGATCGCCAACGTGCCGGAGGCCGTGGTCGGGATCGGCACCATCCTGAACGGAGATGATCTGGCGCGCGCGGAAGATATCGGCGCCCGGTTCGGCATCAGTCCCGGGGCCACGCCGGAATTGCTGAAGGCGGCCGCCGCCAGCGCCCTGCCATTCGCGCCGGGTATCGCGACGGCATCGGAATTGATGCAGGCTTTGGCCCATGGTTTTAATCTGACAAAGTTCTTCCCGGCCGAGCCATCCGGCGGCATCAAGACGCTGCGGGCGCTGGCGGGGCCGTTTCCGGACGCACGGTTTTGCCCGACCGGCGGCATCGGCGAGGCCAATGCGGGGGCGTGGCTGGCCGAGCCGAATGTGGTCGCGGTCGGCGGTTCCTGGCTGTGCCCGGCGGCGGATATCCGGTCCGGCAACTGGGCCGGCATAACCGCCATGTGCAATCGGGCGATGAAATCGCTGAAACCGGCGTGAAGTCCGGCCGCCGATAGGCTACATACCATCCCGAGCGAGACAGGGAGAACCGCCATGACAGCCAGCATCGTCGGATGGGCGCACACGCCGTTCGGCAAGTTCGATACCGAAACCGTCGAAAGCCTCGTGGTGAAGGTCGCCGTCGACGCAATGGCGGATGCCGGCATTTCCGCCGCCGACGTCGACGAAATCGTGCTCGGCCATTTCAACGCCGGCTTCTCGCCTCAGGATTTTACCGCATCCCTGGTGCTGCAGGCCGACCCCGCCTTGCGGTTCAAGCCGGCAACCCGGGTCGAGAATGCCTGCGCCACCGGTTCGGCCGCCGTGCATCAGGGCATCCGGGCGATCGCCGCGGGCGCGGCCAAGATCGTGCTGGTGGTCGGTGTCGAGCAGATGACCCGGACGCCGCCGGCCGAAATCGGCCGCAACCTGTTGCGCGCCTCCTATCTGCCCGAGGACGGCGACACCCCCGGTGGCTTCGCCGGCGTGTTCGGCAAGATCGCGCAGGCCTATTTCCAGAAATATGGCGACCAGTCCGATGCGCTGGCGATGATCGCCGCCAAGAACCACAAGAACGGCGTCGCCAATCCCTATGCGCAGATGCGCAAGGATTTCGGCTTCGAGTTCTGCCGTGCCGAGAGCGAGAAGAATCCCTTCGTCGCCGGCCCGCTGAAGCGAACCGACTGCTCGCTGGTGTCGGACGGCGCCGCCGCGCTGGTGCTGACGGATTCGGAAACCGCCAAGACGATGGGCAAGGCGGTGAATTTCCGCGCCACCGCGCATGCGCAGGATTTCCTGCCGATGTCCAAGCGCGACATTCTGCAGTTCGAGGGCTGCACCGTGGCCTGGCAGCGCGCGCTGCAATCGGCCGGCGTGCAGCTGTCCGATCTGTCCTGTGTCGAAACCCACGACTGCTTCACCGTCGCCGAACTGATCGAATATGAAGCGATGGGCCTGACGCCGCGCGGGCAGGGCGCCCGCGCCATCAAGGAAGGCTGGACCCAGAAGGACGGCAAGCTGCCGGTCAATCCGTCCGGCGGGTTGAAGGCCAAGGGCCATCCGATCGGCGCCACCGGCGTCTCCATGCATGTGATGACCGCGATGCAGCTCGTCGGCCAGGCGCCCGAGGGCATGCAGATCAAGAATGCGAAGCTCGCCGGCATCTTCAACATGGGCGGCGCCGCGGTCGCGAACTACGTTTCCTTGCTGGAGCCTGCGAAGTAGGCTTGAGCGATGAACGTTGCCGAATGGCTGGCGGCGGCCGCGCGTCTCCGCCCGCATTCGCCGGCGCTGTTGACCGGCTTCGATCTCGATGCGGACTATGCCACCTTCGCGCGGCGTGCGGCGGCCGTCGGCGCCGCGCTGTCGCGCGATTACGGCATCGCGCCCGGCGATCGCGTCGGCCTGTTCGCGACCAACTGCACGCAATATCTGGAATGCCTGTACGGCATCTTCTGGATCGGCGCGGTTGCGATCCCGATCAACGCCAAGCTGCACGGCCGCGAGGCGGCATGGATCTGCAGCGATGGCGGCGCCAAGCTGACCTTCGTCTCCGACGACACGATCGAGGCTTTGGCGGAGGCCAAGAGCGACCTGCCGGCGGCGATGCAGGCGCTGTCGATGGACAGCGACGCCTATCGCAAGATCCGCGACGGTGAGGGGACGCCGGCGCCGTTGCCGCGCGAGGTCAACGATCTCGCCTGGCTGTTCTATACCTCGGGCACCACCGGCCGCCCCAAGGGCGTGATGATCAGCCACGGCAATCTGGTGGCGATGTCGCTGTGCTATCTCGCCGATGTCGATCATGCGACCCCTGATGACGCCTCGCTTTACGCCGCGCCGATTTCGCACGGCGCGGGGATGTATCAT
>JBAQER010000845.1:0-17341 GCA_049286845.1 Bradyrhizobium sp. | reverse complement strand
TCCCACCGCCATCATCCCGAACACCAGGAAATCGTTGAACGCCTGAACCTTGTTGCGTTCCTGCGGCCGGTGCGTCTCCAGCACCAGCGCGGAGGCGCCGACGAAGCTGAGATTCCAGCCGACCCCGAGCACGATCAGCGTGGCCCAGAAATGCATCGCGGTGATGCCGGACAACCCGATCGCCGAGCCGGCGCCTTCCAGTATCAGCCCGAGCGCGACGATCTTCGGCGCGCCGAAGCGCGCGATCAGCGATCCGGTAAAGAAGCTCGGCCCGTACATCGCGACGATATGCCATTGAATGCCGAAATTGGAATCGCTGATGCTCAACCCGCACATCTTCATCGCCAGCGGGGCCGAGGTCATGACCAGATTCATCATGGGATAGGAAACGATGCCGCAAAGTGCCGCGGCGATGAACCGCGGCTGCCGCGCGATCTCCAGCAATGGCCGGCCGCCATGCAGATCGGACGGGGCCGGCTTCGGCGCATCGACGCCCGCCAGGATCGCCATTGCCACCAGCGCCACCGCCGCCTGCACCGTGAAGCTGAAGGCGAACAGATAAGGCGGCCAGATATCCATCGTCCACTGTACGAGCTGCGGGCCGAGCACGCCGGCGAATACGCCGCCGGCCATCACCCACGACACCGCCTTGGGACGAAACGCCGCACTTGCGCCATCGGCGGCGGCAAAGCGGTAGGACTGTGAGACCGCGCCGTAGAGTCCGCCGAGGAAGGTAGCGAGGCAGAACAGCGCGAACGAACCCTGCAGGATGGCGAAGGCGCCGAGCAGGCCGGTCAGCATGCCGCAGCCGGTGCCGATGATGAAGGCTGTGCGGCGGCCATAGGCCCGCGAGATCGCGCCGGTCGGCAAGGTACCGGCCGCGAGCCCGACCACATACATCGAGAGCGGCACGGTCGCGAGCGAGATATCGGGCGCCAGCGTCGCGCCGACAATCGAGCCGGTGGCAAAGATGACAGCCGAGTTCGCCCCGGTCAGCGCCTGCGCCGCCGCCAGCCGCGCCACATTGGATCGCGCGCGGGCGTCATCGGCAATTTCTTCGGCTACAGTTACGTCGATCATCCGGAATTTCCGCCTTCATGCGGCCGGATCGATTCCGGCATCATTGATTCCCGTTACTATGGAGGGAGGCTTCCGCTCAATCAACCGATGCAAACGGGCGCGCGCCATGCATCGTTGCTCAGGCCGCTTTCGCGCGCCCGAACACCAGCACCAGATTATTTGCGGGCATCTCGGCGATTTCGATCAGTGCGAGGCCGACGCTTGCCGCCAGCTTTTCCAGATCGCCGATGTCGCGCACGCCCCATTCAGCATTGTTTTCGCGAAGACTGGTGTCGAATACAGCATTGCTGAGCGCGGTGTGTTTGCCACCGCGCTTGAACGGACCGTAGAGGAACAGGCGTCCATCCTCTCGAAGGTAGCGCGCCGCCCCCGCGAACAGTCCCTCCGCCACCCGCCACGGCGCGATGTGGATCACGTTGGCGCAGAACACCGCGAGCAATTTTCCCGGCCCGCGCCCGTCGTGCAACTCGGGGCTCCAGTCGGGATCGGATAAATCGATCCGCAGCGGCGGGCGGATATTCGCCAACGCCGCATGCGCCCGCCACGCGGCAATGCTTTTCAGATGCTGCTCGTTGAAATCGCTCGGCCACCAGACGATGTCGGGAAAATGACGGGCGAAATCCACCGCATGCTGGCCGGTGCCGCTGCCGGCCTCCAGCACGTCGCCAGATTTTCCAGCGAGGAATCGCTGCAACACGGTGCGGATCGCCTGATGATTGCGGTGGAATGCCGCCGCGTCGAGCCGGCCGTCCGGCTCGACCGGGCGGCCATCCCTGCCGAATTCCACGACATACTCAGCCATATCGTTGCACGCCTTGATCCAAGATGGTCCGGATCAAGGCTTATCAGCTTTGAACTGGGATTGCTCCAGTTCCAGGAAAATCCGGTAGGCGTTGCCGCGATTGTTGCTGGCAAAGGCCGGCATGTCCCGGTACTTCGACCAGTCCGCCTGGCTGTAGGCGGCATCGAAATCGGTCCAGTTTTGCACGGCCGCGGCCATCGTCTTCCGCAAATATTGAATGTAATCCCGGGTGAAGGCGATGGCCTGCTTCGCCCCGGTCGACGGACTGCCGTGACCGGGAATGATGAATTTCGGGTCGAGTTTCTCGACTTCGCCGAGCGCATCCAGCCATTGCGCGGTGGAGACGTCGTCGCTGTTCATGAAAGGGATGCGGCTGTTCTGCACGATATCGCCGGCGAACAGCACGCCGTCCGGCTCGACCATCATCATCATGTCGCTGGAGGAATGCGCCGGCCCGGCAAACAGCAGCGTCAGCCGCCGGTCGCCGAGCACGATCGTCATGCGCTCCCTGAAAGTAATGTCCGGCGGCACCACGCGGGTATTGCTGTCGACCCAGGGAAACAGCGCACCGCGCCGCTGATCGAGACGCTGGCTCGCCTTCTCGTCGGCGATCCCTTCATTGTCCTTGTATTCGCCGGAGCGCTCCTGCGCGATAATCAGCGCATCGGTATGATCGCGGAACGCCTGCAGTCCGTAGATGTGATCGGCGTGATAATGGCTCGCGACCACGTAGCGGATTTTCTTGTCCGTGAGTTTGCGGATTTGCTGCAGCAGCGCCCATCCGAGGCTCGGGGTTCCCAGCGCGTCGAACACCACGACGCCGTCGGAGGTGACGACGAATCCGGCATTGGAGGTGTTGCCTTCATTGTCCTTGCCGGGAATGCCGGGATTGCCGGTGGAGTACCAGACCGGCTTGCCCGGCACCTGATCGAGCTTGAGGGGGAGAGTGATCGGCGGATAGTGCGGCGCGGTCTGCGCGCCGGTCGGCGACACCATGCATGCGGCGATCCACGCCGCTGCCAACAGCCGTTTCATTTGATAGTCCCGCAGAAGATCTCCTTGAGCACCTGCAGCACGCGCAACGCGCGCTTGTCGACGACGCTGTAGTGCAGCGTTTGCGACGTCCTGCGGAACGTCACCAGTCCGTCGGCGCGCAACCGCGCCAGATGCTGCGACAGCGCGGACTGGCTGAGCTTCGCCACATCGACAAGTTCCCCCACCGTCATTTCGCCGCGCGCGGCGAGAAAGCAGAGGATCAACAGCCGCTTTTCATTGCCCAGCAGCTTCAACAGCCGCGACGCCTCGCCGGCCTGTTTTGCCAGCATTTTCAACGCCGCCACATCGGCAGCACTGATCCCGGCGGACTTGTTTCTTGCGACGGCTGCAACTGCTCTCATGACTTGATGTCCCGATCAGGTAGAGTGCGTATGGAACTCTATATATCACACTACTGCGCTTTCCATTGTTTAGCATTGACTAAATTAGCGCATGTCGATAGGTCTGGGGAAACGATAAAGCTGCGGCCGTAGAGAGCCGCGAGGTGAGGAAACGTGCGGCCATCCCTGAGACGCGGCATGCCTGCGGCATCGAAGCAAGCGGATTCACCCGATCCGCGGCTCGCCCGGCGTTCATTTCTCGGCATGAGCGCGGCGCTGACCGGCGGCCTCGCGCTCGGCGCCAGGCCCGGCCGGGCGGAACCCGCATCGGCTTCCCCGCCCGCGGACGCGCCGTGGTCGCAATCAATCGGGTCCGGCGTGGTCGACCGGCCGTATGGGCGGCCAGCCGACACCGAGGCCGGCGTGATCCGGCGCAACGTGCCTTGGCTCACCGCCGGAACGGAATCCTCCATCAGTTTTTCGCCGCTGCAGAATCTGCACGGCATCATCACGCCGAACGGCCTGTTTTTCGAGCGCTATCATGCGGGCCGGCCGGATGTCGATCCGGATCAGCACCGGCTGATGATCCATGGCCTGGTCGAACGGCCGTTGATCCTTACCATGCAGGACATCGTGCGTTTCCCGTCGGTGTCGCGCATCCATTTCATCGAATGCCCGGCCAACGGCGGCATGGAGTGGCGCGCGGCGCAGTTGAATTCGCTGCAGTTCAACCATGGCATGATCTCCTGCGCGGAATGGACCGGGGTACGGCTCTCGACCTTGCTGGAAGAGGTCGGCGTCAAGAAAGAGGCGCAGTGGGCCATGGTCGAGGGCGCCGATGGTGCGCACATGAACCGCAGCCTGCCGCTCAACAAATGCCTGGACGATTGCCTGGTGGTCTACGCGCAGAACGGCGAGGCGCTGCGGCCGGAGCAGGGTTATCCGCTGCGGCTGGTGGTGCCGGGCTGGGAGGGCAATGTCAGCATCAAATGGCTGCGCCGCATCAAGCTCGGCGACAAACCGTGGCATTCCCGTGAGGAAACCTCGAAATACACCGACCTGATGCCTGACGGCACCAGCCGCGGATTCACCTGGCTGATCGACGCCAAGTCCGTGATTACCTTCCCCTGCCCCGAAAAGCCGCTTAGCGGACCCGGCCTCTACGAAATCCGGGGCCTGGCGTGGACCGGCAACGGCAAGGTCAAGCGGGTCGATGTTTCCGTGGATGGCGGCGTCAACTGGCAGACCGCGCGGCTGCACGAGCCGGTGCTGTCGAAAGCGCTGACCAAATTCACGCTGCCGTGGCGCTGGGACGGCACGCCGGCGCTGCTCGAATCCCGCGTCATCGACGAGACCGGTTATGTCCAGCCGACGATTACGCAACTGCGAAAGAGCCGCGGGATGAATTCGGTCTATCACAACAATTCGATCCAGACCTGGCAGGTCAAGCCTGACGGAAGCGTGTTCGATGTCCAGCTCGGTTAAGCGCTTCCTGCTGCTCGGCGCCGCCATGATCGCCGCCACGGCGGCGGGCGCGGCGGAAACCGGCACTTTCGGCTACGGCAAATCAGCCTCGCCGGCGGAGATCGCCGGCTGGAACATCGACGTTCGCGGCGAGGATGGCGCCGGCCTGCCCCCCGGAAGCGGCACCGTCAACAAGGGCGCCGACGTGTTTTCCGAGCAATGCGCCGCATGCCACGGCACTTTCGGCGAGGGCGAGGGCCGCTTTCCCAAGCTGGTCGGCGGCAAGGGGACGTTGAAGGACGACCGGCCGGAACTGACGGTGGGCAGCTACTGGCCGTTTGCACCGACGCTGTGGGACTACATCAACCGCGCCATGCCGATGCCCGCACCACACACATTGTCAGCCGATGACGTTTATGCTTTGACCGCCTATATTCTGAACCTGAACGACATCGTACCAGGCGAATTCGTTGCCGACCGGGACAGCCTGCCCAAAGTCAAGATGCCCAATCGCGACAGTTTTATCTGGACCGACCCAAGACCTGATACGATGGCCAAGCCGTGCATGAGCGCATGTGTCAACCCTGCGGACGTCAAGATCTCGTCCACGGCGGAAGGCAGGGATCTCACGCCGCGCACGACCGGACCGCTCGATACGATGCTACCCAAGTGATGCAACCCAAACAACGCAAACGGGAAACGCGCCCTTGAAGATCACACATCCGAGGAAGTCCGTCCTGATGCCGGCCTGTGCGTTGGCGTTGCTGTTCGGCACGCTCGCGTCTTCGCTACCCGCGGCCGCCCAGTCGCCGGTGGCGGAAGGGCAGAAACTGGCATTCGACCGCAGCAAGGGCAATTGCCTGACCTGCCACGTCATCAAGGGCGGCGATCTTCCCGGCACCATCGGGCCGGCCCTCACCGACATCAAGAGCAAGTATCCCGACCGCAACGATCTCGTCGCCATCGTTTACGACGAAACCAAGCGTAACCCACTGACCGTGATGCCTCCGTTCGGACGAAACCGGATTTTGACCGACAAGGAGATCAACGCGGTCGTGGATTTCCTGCAGACATTATGATTGCTGCGATCGCAGCCGCGCGCGACCCAAGGAGACTTCGAATGACAAAGACGAACGATGGATTTGCGCTTCCCCGGCGCGTGATCCTGCAAGGCGTGGCATCGGTCGCGCTGGTCGGCCTCGGCAAGCTTGCGCTCGGCGTTGCGCCTGCCTTCGCCGCCAACGACAAGTATCCGGAAGAGGCCTTCAAGCAGAAGAACGTCGATGACGCGATCAAGCTGCTGTACGGCAAGACCGCCGAGAAATCGGACAAGGTGAAGCTCGACGCGCCCGAGATCGCCGAGAACGGCGCGGTGGTGCCGATTGCGGCGAGTTCGACGCTCGCCGACGTGACCTCGATCTCGTTTCTGGTCGCCGAGAATCCGAACGCGCTGGTGGCGTCGTACAGTATCCCTGCGGGGACCGTGCCGAGCGTCGCCAATCGCATCAAGATGGCGAAGACCAGCAATGTCATTGTCGTCGTGGAAGCCGGCGGCAAGCTCTACAGCGCCACCAAGGAAGTCAAAGTCACCGTCGGCGGCTGCGGCGGTTAACGAGACACACAGGGAACATTCTCATGGCATCGACCATACGCGTACGCGCCACCTCGTCAGGCGAAAACACCGAAGTCCAGGCGCTGATCCAGCATCCGATGGATTCCGGCTTCGTCAAGAACGCCAAGGGCGAGATCATTCCGCCGCACTTCATTCAGCAGCTGACCTTCGAATATGACGGCAAGGCCGTGTTCGCCGCGAACTGGGGCGGCGGCGTTTCCAAGGACCCCTACGTCAAGTTCGCCTTTAAGGGCGGCAAGAAGGGCGACGAGCTGAAGATCAGCTGGGTCGACAGCAAGGGCGCGACCGATACGACCACGGCGAAGATCCAATAACGGCTCTTTTGTTTCGACGCGTTTTCTTCACGCGAACCGGTGTCCACTTCGCTTGAAAACGCCAATGGTGGAGAAGTTAACGTGCGATCTGCGATCCATTTTGCCTCGGCCGCTCTCGCGTTGGCAGCGCTGACGTTTGCCGCCGTGCCCGCTGCCGTCGCCGCCGACACCCCCAATCCGGTGGCCGACGCCAAGGCGTTCAAGAAATTCTTCACCGACAAGTTCCCGAAGGTGAAGCTGGAAGATTTCGTCAACGGTCCCTACTCGATGGACGAGGGCCTGCACAGGCAGTGGGAAGAGAAGGAACAATTCCCGCCTTACGAGTTTGCCCTTGAAACGGGCAAGGAGATGTTCTCCAAGCCGTTCAAGAACGGCAAGAGCTACGAAGACTGCTTCCCCAACAAGGGCATCGGCATCAGGCAGAATTATCCCTATTTCGACGAGAAGGAAGGCAAGGTCGTCACGCTCGAGCTGGCGCTGAACCGCTGCCGCGACGCCAATGGCGAGCCGCCGTTCTCCTATGTGAAGGACGAGATGGCCGCGCTGACCGCCTATATGGCGTTCACCTCGCGCGGCAAGCCGTTCGACATCAAGATCCCGAACGATCCGCGCGCGCTACAGGCCTACCAGGCCGGCAAGGAATATTTCTACACAAGGCGCGGCCAGCTCAATTTCTCCTGCGCGACCTGCCATGTGCAGAGCGGCGGTGAGCGGATTCGCGCCGAAGTGCTGGCGCCTGCGCTCGGCATTCTCAATGCGATGCCGATCTATCGTTCCGAATGGAGCGGCATGGGCACCACCAGCCGGCGGTTCACCACCTGCAACAGCCAGATTCGCGGCGTGCCGCTCAGTCCGCAGGACGATGAATATCGCAATGTCGAATACTACCTGTCCTATGTCAGCAACGGGTTGCCGATTTCCGGTCCGGGAGCGCGGCCATGAGCAACAAGATGCTGAAATCCATCCTGACCGCCGCCCTGCTGATGTCAGGCGCATCATCCGCGCTCGCCGCATCCGAGGCCGACTACAAGGCGGCCTTTGCCGACGCAGAAGCCGCCAACAAGGAAGCCGCCGGCTTGCGCAATCAATGGACCACGACGGCAGCGACGCTCAACGCCGCAAAGAAGGCCGCCGAGGCCGGCGACTTCGACAAGGCCGTCGCGTCGGCGAAGGAAGCCGAGGCGCTGGCCAAAGCTTCGGTCTTCCAGGCCACCAGCGAGAAGACGCGCTGGAAAGATATGGAAATTCGCTGAGCCTTTCGAAAGGCGGAGATATCGCATGACCATCCGCCGCCGGGATTTTCTTTCGCTTGCGGGCGCAGCCGCGCTTACGGGCGGGCTGCCGCGGTTCGCGCGCAGCGCCGAGGGTGCCGCAAACTACGATCTCGGGCGCTTCGGCAATGCGCGCATCCTGCACATGACAGACACCCATGCGCAGTTGCTGCCGCTGTATTTTCGCGAACCGAGCGTCAATCTCGGAATCGGCGCGATGGCCGGAAAGCCGCCGCATCTGGTCGGCCGCGCCTTTCTCGACCGGTTCGGCATCAAGCCTGACAGCGCCGACGCATACGCCTTCACTTTTCTCGATTTCGAGAAAGCAGCAGTTCGATTCGGCAAGCTCGGCGGCTTCGCGCATCTGAAGACGCTGATTGATCGCCTGCGCAGCGATGTCGGCCCCGGGCGTTCGCTGCTGCTCGACGGCGGCGATCTGTGGCAGGGCTCAGGTCTTTCCAACACCATGCAGGGCGCCGACATGGTCGAGGCCGCCAATCTGCTCGGCATCGAGGCAATGACCGGCCACTGGGAATTCACCTATGGCGAGAAGGCGCTGCGCAGCAACCTCGACCGCTTCAAGGGCGAGTTCCTGGCGCAGAACGTCTTCCTCACCGAGGAAGCCGCCTTCAACGACGCCAAGGCGTTCGACCCGGCCTCGGGGCGGGTGTTCAAGCCAGCCACCATCAAGGAGATCGGCGGCAGCCGCGTCGCCGTGATCGGGCAAGCGTTTCCCTATGTGCCGATCGCGCACCCGAAGCGGTTCACGCCGGACTGGAAGTTCGGCATCCGCGACGCCGAATTGCAGAAGCTGGTCGATACGCTGCGCAACAACGACAAGGTCGACGCCGTGGTGCTGTTGTCGCATAACGGCATGGATGTCGACCTCAAGCTGGCGAGCCGCGTCACCGGCATCGACGTCATCCTCGGCGGCCATACCCACGACGCCGTTCCGCAGCCGATCCCGGTGACCAATGCCGGCGGCACTACGCTCGTGACCAATGCCGGTTCGAGCGGAAAATTCCTCGGCGTACTCGATCTCGATATCGCCAAAGGCAAGATCGCCGACGTGCGCTACCGGCTGCTGCCGGTGTTCTCGGAGCTGCTGAAGCCGGATCCGGCGATGCAGGCGCTGATCGAGAAAATGCGCGAACCGCACGCCGCCGCTTATGCCGCGAAGGTCGCGACATCGGATCGCCTGCTCTATCGCCGCGGCAATTTTGGCGGCACCGTGGACCAGTTGATCTGCGATGCGCTGATCTCCGAGTTCGACGCCGAGATCGCGCTGTCGCCGGGCTTCCGCTGGGGCAACACCGTGCTGCCGGGCCAGCCGGTGACCATGGAAGACGTGCTGTCGGAAACTGCCATTGCCTACCCCGAGACCTATGCGCTGAGCATGACCGGCAGCCAGATCAAGGACATCCTCGAGGACGTCTGCGACAATCTCTTCAATGCCGACCCCTATTACCAGCAGGGCGGCGACATGGTTCGCGTCGGTGGCCTCGCCTATTCCTGCGCTCCGACCGAGAGCGTCGGTCGCCGGATGTCCGACCTGAAACTCGGCAACGGCAAGTCGCTCGAAGCCGGCAAGAGCTATAAGGTGGCGGGATGGGCTTCCGTCAACGAGCAGCAGGGCGTGCCGGTGTGGGATGTATTTGCGAAGCATCTGCGCTCGGGGAAGACGTCGACCCAGCGCGGCACCGGCGTCACCCTGAAGGGCGTGGACGACAATCCGGGTATCGCGGGACAGGGATGAGAACTATCGCGGCACATGGACGATCGATCGCTCGCGCCTTCGGTTTCGCCGTGATAGCGGCAACGTTCGCGTCGCTCGCCCGCGCGGAGCAGGCGCCGCTGCCGGACAAGCCGTTCGCCGAGCATCGAATCGTACTGCAGCTTTCGGACAATGACCCGAAGAAGCAGGGCCTCGTCATCAGCGTCGCCTATAACCTTCTGAAACTCTACGATCCCGACAAGGTCGCGGTCGAAGTGGTGACGTTCGGCCCCGGCATCGAATTGCTGTTCCCTGGCAACAGCAACCGTAAACTGGTCGAGAGCCTGGTCGCGCAGGGCGTGCGCTTCGATGTCTGCCTGAATACCGTCGATACGGTCGAGCGTGACACCGGCAAGCGGCCGGAATTCATCGCCGCCGCGACGCCAGTACAGGTCGGCGTCGGGCAAATTTTGTCCCTCACGGAAAATGGATATACTTTGGTTCGGCCTTAGAGGAGTTTTGTGATGCGCGGCTTCCTTCACCGTCTGGCCACCGTGGCCTTCATGTCGCTGGCGCTGGCCTCGGCCGGCTCCGCAGCCGAGGAGAAAAAACCGCATCGCCTCGCGATTCAGGTCGACCAGAACGATCCGCAGGTCATGAACCTCGCGCTGAACAACGCCACCAACGTGATCGAATATTATCGCGGCAAGGGCGAAGGCGTCGATGTAGATATCGTCACCTATGGGCCCGGCCTCCATATGCTGCGGGCCGACACCTCGCCGGTGCAGGACCGCATCAAGCGCCTCAAGGAGCTGGCCTTTCCCGGCAAGATTCAGTTTTCGGCCTGCAACAACACCAAGCAGGGCATGGAGAAGGCCGAAGGCAAGGCGGTTTCCATCCTGTCCGACGCCACCATCGTCCCTTCGGGCGTGGTCCAGTTGATGGAGCTGCAGGAACAGGGCTGGAGCTATGTCCGGCCGTAACGATGAAGCACGCAAGACCTGAAAGACCGAAGCTGCGATATCCAGCCATGATTGGCGCAATGATGCTTGCGCTCGGCGCGGCGCCGGCCACGGCGGGCGACGATGCGCTGGTGGTCTATAAATCGCTGTCGCCGGAAGTGGCGCTGGAAGCCGCGCAGGCGGCGCTGAAGAAATGCCGCGACAACGGCTTTCAGATCGCGGTCGCGGTGGTGGACCGCTTCGGCCAGCCGCAGGTGATGCTGCGCGATCGCTATGCCGGCTTGCCCGCACCCGATACCGCCACCCGCAAAGCCTATACGTCGCTGAGTTTCCGCGCCTCCACCACTGATCTTTCGAAGTCGATCAAATCCGGCCAGCTGGACCCCGGCCTGGCCCGCTTGCCGAATGTCGCCATGCTCGGCGGCGGGCTGATGATCGAGGCGGCCGGCACGCTGCTCGGCGGCATCGGCGTTTCCGGCGCGCCCGGCGGCGACAAGGACGAGGAATGCGCCAAGGCGGGGATCGATGCTATCCGCGACAAGCTCGATTTCTGATATGATGCCGAACCACAACGGTAACAGGCGACCATGATCTTTCGGCAATTGTTCGACAGCGTTTCCGGCACCTACAGCTACCTGCTGGCGAGCCGCGCCGGCGGCGAGGCCCTGATCCTCGATCCCGTGCTGGAGAAGGTCGATCGCTATTGCCAATTGCTCAGGGAGCTCGATCTCCGGCTCGTCAAGGCGGTCGATACCCATCTGCACGCCGACCACGTCACCGGTTTGGGCGAGCTGCGCGACCGCACCCAGTGCGTCACCATCATGGGCGAGCAGAGCAAGGCCGACGTGGTGGCGATGCGGGTCAGTGACGGCGACAAGGTGATGATCGAGGGCCTCGGCCTCGATGTGATGTACACGCCCGGCCATACCGACGATTCCTACAGCTTCCTGATGGGCGACCGCGTCTTCACCGGCGATACGCTTCTGATCCGCGGCACCGGCCGCACCGATTTCCAGAACGGCAGCGCGCGGGCGCAATACGATTCCATTTTCAACCGGCTGCTCAAGCTGCCCGACGAGACGATGGTATTCCCCGCCCATGACTACAAGGGCGATACCGTCTCGACCATCGGCGAGGAAAAGCGCTTCAATCCGCGGCTGCAGGTGCGCTCGGTCGATGAATATATCGACCTGATGGGCAATCTGAAATTGCCCAACCCGAAGTTGATGGACGTGGCGGTGCCGGCCAACATGCATGTCGGCCTGCACCAGGACGATCTGGCCAAACAGGGGCAATCGCTCACCGCGCGCGAGGGAATCGACAGCCTCGGCCGGCCCGACATCCTCCTGGTCGATCTCCGCGAAACCAGCGAACGCGCCAAGCACGGCACGTTGCCGGGCGCGCTGCACGCGCCCTATCCCGGCATCGGCGAAGCCTTGAGGCCCGGCGGCATGCTGCGCGAAGTGGCGGCGGCGACCGGACGCCGCATCGTGTTCTTCTGCGCCTTCGGCGAGCGCTCCGCGATGGCGGTCACCGCCGCCAAGGAAGCGGGCCTCGCCAACACCGCGCACATCGCCGGCGGCATCGACGCCTGGAAGAAGGCCGGCGGACCCGTGCTGACGGGATAGGGATCGAACGGTCCCCTTGTCCTGAGGAGCGCCCTTGCGCGCGTCTCGAAGGACGTGCGGCCCCTTCGAGACGCGGTCCTCTGGACCGCTCCTCAGGGTGAGGGCCGTAGCCCCACCCGCTTCAGCTCGGCAACCAGCACGTCCAGCGCTTCGGCCAGCATCACGCCGCCGCATTCGGTCAGCCGTTCCGGGATGACGATGCGTTTGGCTGCCGGATAGAACCGCTCGAGCGCCGGGTGCAGCAGGAAGGCCTGGCCGTCATCGCGAGCCACGTCGCCCGCCTGCGACACCAGCAACAAATCGGGCTTCAGCTTCACAATTTCCTCGAGCGAGGCGAATCCGCCAAATGCAAAGCCGAGTTCGCCGGCGGTGTTGAACAGCCCGGTCTCGACCAGGAGCGAGCCGACAAAGCTGTCGCTGCCCGCCACCCAGCCGCGCCGCGACAGCGGCAACACCCGGTAATGCCTGTCGGCGACGGCCTGCCGCGCGCGAGAGAGCGCCGCATCGAGCCGGGCGACCTGTTGCGCGGCGCGATCGGGATGTCCGGCGATGTCGCCGAGCTCGCGAATCTGGGCCTTCACCTCGGCGAGATTGCGCGGCACGGCAAGCTCGGCGAGATGCAGCCCGTTCGCCTTCAACAGTTCCCGCGTCGAGCGCTTGTCAAACAGGCTGGCGACCACCACGTCGGGCTTCAGCACCAGCACATCCTCGGCGCCGCCCGACAGCGTCGGGTAGCGACGAGCGTCGCCGGCCACCCAGTCATCGCGCGAAAACCGGCTAAGGCCGAGGATCTGGTCGGGATCGGCGAGCGTCAGCAGCACCTGGTCGGTGCAGACGTTCATCGACACGATGCGTGGGCCCACGGCGGACGCGGGCGGCACAGCGCCGAACGTCGCGAACGAAGCGATGGCGACCGAAGCAGCCAACGATCCGAGGCGCGCCGGCATCAGATTTCCGCCCACGGCACGATCACGGGCTCGCGCTGATATTCCGCGCGATAGGCGCTGATCCTGAACACATCGGCCATCACCTGCTCCGACAGCGCCGCGGCGGGCGTGCCTTGCGCAACGAGGCGTCCCTCGCAGAGCACGAGGACGTGGTCCGAAAATCGCGCGGCAAGCCCGAGATCGTGCGTCACCACGATCACCAGCACGCCCCGATCGGCGGCGGCGCGCAGGCCTTTCATGACGTCGAACTGGTGACGCGGATCGAGCGAGGCGGTCGGCTCGTCGGCCAGGATCACCGGCGCTTCCACCGCAAGCACGCGCGCCAGCGCGACGCGGCTGCGTTCGCCGCCGGACAGTTCGGTGACACGGCGATCGCCGAAGGCAACGACGTCCGCGGCCTGCATCGCCCGCTGCACCGCCTCGACATCGCCAGGGCTCAGCCGCGCCGGATCGGTGGCGCCATGCGGATAGCGGCCCAGTGCCACGATATCGCGTGCCGGCAGCGGCCAGTGCACGATGTGGCCCTGCGGCAGATAGCCGAAGCGCCGGGCGCGCTGGCGCAGCGAGAGCGACGACAAGGCCTCGCCGCCGATGTGGATGGCGCCGTCCGACGGCAGCAATCCCGCCAGCGCGCGCAACAGCGTGGTCTTGCCGGCGCCGTTCGGCCCGACCAGCGCGACCAGATGCCCCGGCGATAGCGACAGCGAGATGTCGTTGAGCACGGCGCGGCCGGCCAGCTGGACGTTCACCCCCTGCGCGGTGAGGAAGGCGGAAGCGGTCATGTGACGCCTCCGCCGAGCGCGCGGCGTTCGCGCATGATCAGATAGAGGAAGAACGGCACGCCGATGATCGAGGTCAGCACGCCGACCTTGATGTCGCTGGTCGATGGAATGATCCGCACCGCGATATCGGCGGCCAAGAGCAGCGCGCTGCCGGTGAGCGCGCTCGGAATCAACAGCCGCGTCGGGTCGTGGCCGATCAGGGGCCGCATCAGATGCGGTGCGACCAGGCCGATGAAGCCGATGGTGCCGGTGACCGCGACCGCGCCGCCGACGCCGAGCGCGACGCCGGCAATGACCACCAGCCGCAGCCGGCCGACATCGACGCCGAGGCTTTGGGCGGTCTCCTCGCCGAGGCTGAGCGCGCGGAAGGCGCTGCGCTGGCTTATCAGGATGACCGCGCCCGCGACGATGAACGGCAGCGCCAGCGCAACATGCTGAAAACTGCGATCCTCCAGCGAGCCGAGCAGCCAGAACGCAATTTCCAGCACCACGAAGGGATTGCTGGACAGGTTCATCACCAACGCGGTCGCGGCTCCCGCAAGGCTCGAGATCGCAAGACCCGCCAGAATCAGAATCAAGAGGCCGGCGTTGCGGCCTGCAATCGCGAGCAACACGAAAACGGAAGCGAATGCCGCCGCTATCGCCGCGACCGGGAGCGCGTAGGAGCGCACATCGGCGAGCCCGAGCGCGATCACCAGCACCGCGCCGAAGGCCGCCGATTGCGGCGCGCCGAACAACGACGGCGAGGCCAGGGGATTGCGCAGCAATCCCTGCAATGCGGCGCCGGACAGTCCGAGTATCGCGCCGATCGCGAATCCCAAAATCGTGCGCGGCAGCCGGATCTCGCGCACGATCACCTGCGCCACGTCGCTGCCGCCGCCGAACAGCGCCTCGGCCACGGCCGGTGGCGACAGCCACACCGACCCGGTCCCGAGCGAGATCAGCACCAGCAGCACGACCAGCATCACGAGCGCGGCCATCACGCCGGCGCGCCGCCGCGCCGCGATGTCCGCCATCGCCATGACGTTCTGAATGCTCATCAATTCATTCCCGGGGCGGCGAGCCGTGCCGCTTTCCCATGCTCTTACAATGATTGAGGTTGGGCACAAGCGGGGCCACGAACAAAATGCGTGCCCTATCCCGGCGCAGGCGGCGGCCCGAACGATGAGCATTGACTCCTCGCCCGGCAAACTTCTAGATATCCGCGACGGTTCCCTCGTTTGGGGATCAAAAGGGAATGCGGTGCGGGGAAACTTCCCCAATGCCGCGGCTGCCCCCGCAACTGTAAGCGGTGAATCTTTCGTCCTATGCCACTGGGAATCTCGGTCCTGGGAAGGCGACGAAGGGTTACGACCCGCGAGCCAGGAGACCTGCCGTCAACCGTGGTCACACGCGAAGATGTCGGTCGGGGAGTACAGACATTAGCTTCACCAGAAGTGCTCAAAGCACAAAGGTGAGACTTCGTTCGCTGTGACGTGCCACTGACGTCATACCGAGGTCTAACCATGTCTTCCACCTCTCTGGCCGCACAGCGGCGTCGCAGCTGTTGGCTTGCCACCACCTTCCTTGTGCCCGTTCTGTCTTTCGGCGTTTCCACGGCACGCGCGCAGCAAGTCGCGGCCGCCCTGCCGCCGATCGAAATCAGCGCCCCCAATGACGAGAACCGCACCCGGGCCAAGCCCAAAACCGATCAGGAACAGGGTTCGCGCCGCATAGCGCCCGCGCCGACCAGCAGGCGCAATGCCGCACCGTCCGGTGGCGGAACCGCAACCGGCGCCACGGCTGTCCGGCAATTCAACGGCATCGTCGGCGCATCCGCGACCGTGATCACCGCGGAAGAGATCGCGCATTCGCCGGCAGCAACGCTGCAGGAAATCATCGCGCAGACGCCGGGCGTGCAGCTGACCAGCCTGTATGGCGGCGTCAACGGCGTGAAGACCAGCGTCGACCTGCGCGGATTCGGCGCGTTCGCCAGCTCCAATACCCTGCTCCTGATCAACGGCCGCCGGGTCAACGACGTCGACATGCAGGGCGTCGACTTCTCCACCATTCCGCGCGATTCGATCGAGCGCATCGAGATCACCCGGGGCAACAGCGGCGCGGTGCTCTACGGCGACAACGCGGTCGGCGGCGTCGTCAATATCGTCCTGAAGAACGGCGTCGGCGGCCCGCCGGTCGCGATCCGCGCCGAGGGCGGCGCCGGATCCTTCAACGCCCGCATGGTTTCGTTCTCGGCCGCGACCAACTACGGCCCGTGGTCGACGTCGTTCTACGGCAACGGCATCAAGTCCGACGGCTACCGGGTCAACAATGCGCTCGACCAACGCAACGGCATCGGCAACCTCAATTACACCACGTCCGATCTCACCGCGTTCCTGACCCTGTCCGGCGACGACCAGAAGCTGGGTTTCCCGGGCGGTCGCACGGTCGATCCGTCGATCGGCCTCGACCAGCTCACCACCAATCGCCGCGGCACCAACACGCCGTTCGACTACGGCAACCAGCAGGGCGCCAACGCCACCGCCGGATTCACCAAGACCTTGTTCAACGGCGTCGACCTGATCGTGGACGGCGGCGTGCGCGACAAGAAGCAGCAGGCCGGATTCTTCGGCACCCTACCGACGATCCCGTTCAACTACGTCGATGCCCATCTGCAGACCTGGTCGCTGACGCCCCGGCTGAGCGTCAAGAATGTGATGTTCGGGCTGCCCTCGGCGATCCTGACCGGCGTCGATTATTACGACGCGACCTACCATTCGGACCGTCCGGAATCCAAGGGCGCGCCACCGATTCACGTCTACGACCTCAAGCAGCGGACACTCGCCGGCTACTGGCAGCAGACGCTCGGGCTGTTGCCGACCACGGACTTTTCGTATGGCGGCCGAATCCAGCGCACCAGCCTCAGCGCACGAGACCGTTACGATCCTTTCGCGCCGGGCGCCTTCAGCGCGGAAGCCTCACCCCTCGACACCGAGGAAACCCAGCACGCGCTGCATATCGGCCTCGAGCATCGCTTCAACGAGGTGTTTTCGGTGTTCGGCTGCGCCGCGCGTGCGTTCCGCACGCCGAATGTCGATGAAAGGGTTTCATCGGGTCCCGCTTTCGATCCCTTCTTCACTCCCCTCTCCGGCGACTTCAGGCTGAAGACCCAGACCTCGCACGACATCGAGGGTGGCTTCCGCATCAAGTCGGGCGGCTTCCAGATGCAATCCAGCGTCTACGGCATGGACCTCGAGAACGAGATCCATTTCATCCCGGCGCTGTTCTACAACGTCAACCTCGATCCGACCCGCCGTTACGGCTCGGAGACCAGCGCATCGCTGCGCGTCAGCGACAGTGTGCTGCTGCGGGGCGGCGTCGCCTATACC
>JBAQER010000844.1:0-4014 GCA_049286845.1 Bradyrhizobium sp. | reverse complement strand
GGAGGGAGCAGACCGTGCGTGGAACGGCGACGGCCACATCAGCGCCACCGTCTCCGAGAGATCGCCGACGTAGTCATAGGACAGGCCGAACAGCACCGGATCGGTGCGATCGGTGATGAGGTCGCGGATCAGGCCGGGCTTGGCGTGTTTGAACGACAGCGCGCCGGTCAGCGCCGCCAGCGCGTAGCCGCGATCGGGGTCGGCGGCCTCGCGGAAATATGAGGTCAGCAGCCGCAGCTTGTTGTTGCGGCCTGGCTCATAGGCGAGGCGGTCGAGCAGTTCGGCGAAACGGTTCATGTCGCGTCGCCCTCGGCGGCCGGCACCGCATCGCTCTCCTCCTCGTCGCCGTAACCGACGAGATCGAGCGGCCGCGCCGCGAGGCCCCTGGCCTTGCACCAATGCACCAGCGCATCTTCCTGGCCATGGGTGACCCAGACTTCACCCGCGCCGGTGGCGTCGATGGTCGCGGTCAGCCCATCCCAGTCGGCGTGATCGGAAATCACCAGCGGCAATTCGACGCCGCGCTGGCGGGCGCGGGCGCGCACCCGCATCCAGCCCGAGGCGAACGCCGTGACCGGATCGGGAAACCGCCGCGTCCAGATATCCGAGGTGGCCGACGGCGGCGCCAGCGTGATGGTGCCGGCGAGATCGGCCTTCTTCATGCCCTTGACCGGGCGCAAATCGCCGAGCGCCACGCCGCGGCTCTCGTAATAGTGCGTGATCGCTTCCATCGCGCCGTGCAGGTAGATCGGCGCGTCGTAACCGGCGAGGCGAAGCAGCGCGATCACGCGCTGCGCCTTGCCGAGCGAATAGGCGCCGACCAGATGCGCGCGTTCCGGAAACAGCGCGACCGAGGCCAGCAGCTTCTTCACCTCGTCGGCCGCATCGCCGTGACGGAACACCGGCAGCCCGAAAGTGGCCTCGGTGATGAAGACGTCGCAGGGCACCGCCTCGAACGGTGCGCAGGTGGGATCGGCCGCATCGTTGTAGTCGCCTGACGCGACGATGCGGGTGTCCTTGCAGGAGACTGCGATCTGCGCCGAGCCCAGCACATGTCCCGCGGGATGGAATTTGACCGTGACGTCGCCGAGCCGCAATTCCTCGCCATAGCCGATCGCCTGGGTGCTGCCTGCGAAATTGTCGCCGTGGCGCAGCCGCATCATGTCGAGCGTCTCTTGCGTGGCCAGCACCGCGCCATGGCCGGGCCGGGCGTGGTCGGAATGGCCATGGGTGATCACGGCCCGCTCGACCGGCCGCACCGGGTCGATATGGAAGCCGCCGGGTATGCAAGCCAAGCCGGCGGGAGCTGGCAGCAGGATGTCTTGCGGGCGCATCTCGGATATATAGGGCGTGTTGCAGCGATTTTTACCCGTCATGCGCGGGCTTGACCCGCGCATCCATCTTCCGGAAAAGTTCCTGCTGGATGGATTGCCGGATCAAGTCCGGCAATGACAACTGTGGTTCCGATCATGCCCGCGCGCCTGTTCCTGTCCTCCGGCGATTTGATGGCCGACCGGCGGTTCGATTTTGCGCGCGATCTGCAGCTGAAGGGCGATCTCGCCGCCGCCGCCGATCTGTTGCTGCAGGCGACCGAGCTCGCGCCGAACTTCGCCTCGGCCTGGTTCACGCTCGGCGAAATCCGCGAGCGGCTCGGCGAGCGCGATGCGGCGATTGCGGCGTTTCGGAAGGCGCAAGCCGTTGACCCCGATGACCGGCACGGCGCCGGCCTGCGGCTGATGCTATCAGGCGCGGAGGAGCTAGCGGCGATGCCGCAGGCCTATGTGCGGGCGCTGTTCGACCAATATGCGCCGAAATTCGAGGCAGCATTGGTCGACGATCTCGGCTACCGCGGCCCGGCGCTGTTGTTCAAAGCCGTGCTGTCGGCGCGCGCTGCCGTCCGCAAGCCCGCTTTCTTCAAGCGCGCCATCGATCTCGGCTGCGGCACCGGATTGGCGGCTTCCGCGTTCGCCAAGGGGGTCGACCATTTCACCGGCATCGACCTGTCGCCGCGCATGATCGAGCGGGCGCGTGCCACCGGGCTCTATGCGGAGCTCGAGGTGGGCGAGATGCTGCAAGGCCTGCGCCGCAAACCCGGCGCCAGCGCCGATCTCATTCTGGCCGCCGACGCGATGGTCTATGTCGCGGATCTCGCGCCGCTGTTGCGCGAGGCGAGGCGCGTGCTGGTGCCCGGCGGCCTGCTGGCCTTCACCGCCGAGACCCATCGCGGCGAGGGCGTCATTCTCGGCGAGGGCCTGCGCTACGCGCACGGCGCCGGTCATGTGCGTGCGTCGATTGCCGATGCCGGCCTTGTGCTGTCGCGGCTGGAAGATCTGTCGGCGCGCAATGAGGACAACGAGCCGGTGCCCGGCCTGGTCGTGGTCGCGGCGAAGGGCTGACTGCCGGTTGGCGCAACCTCGAAGCATGCGCCGGAACAGGGCGGCATTGCGTCGCAAGCTATTGCCTGACGTGACGGAATGTCAGATCAAGACATTCACGCCCTGCAACAAGAACAACAAGTTTCGGGAGAAACAATAATGAAGAAGAACCGACAGACCCGGCGCGAATTCGGCGCCACCGCGCTTTCCGCAATCGCAGCCTCCGTCCTGCCCGCTCCCTACGTCTGGGCTGCGGAGAAGAAATACGACGTCGGCGCGAGCGACACCGAAATCAAGCTGGGCCAGACCGTGCCGCACAGCGGCCCCGGCTCGCTGTATGGCGTGCTGGGGCGGGTCGGCGAGGCCTATTTCCAGATGCTGAACGAAAAGGGCGGCATCAACGGGCGCAAGGTCAAATTCCTCACCATGGACGACGCCTACAGCGCGCCGAAATGCGTCGAGGCGACGCGGCGGCTGGTCGAGCAGGAAGAAGTGCTGGCGCTGTTCGGCTCGCTCGGAACCGCGCCGCAGACCGCGGTGCATAAATATCTCAACTCGAAGGGCGTGCCGCAGCTGCTGCTCAACACCGGCGCGTCGAAATGGAACGATCCGAAGAACTTCAAATGGACCATGGCGGGCCTGCCGCTGTATCCGACCGAAGCGCGAATTCTCGCCAAGCATGTCGTTGCCGCGAAGCCGAATGCGAAGGTCGGCATTCTCTACCAGAACGACGATTTCGGCCGCGACTTCCTGGGACCGTTCAAGAAGGTGCTGGAGGAAGCCGGCGGCACCGCCAAGGTGATCATGGAGCAGACCTACGATCTGACCGAGCCGACCATCGATTCCCAGCTCATCAATCTGTCGAAGTCCGGCGCGGATGTCTTTTACAACATCAGCACGGGCAAGGCGTCGTCGCAGTCGATTCGCAAGGTCGCCGAACTCGGCTGGAAGCCGCTGCACCTGCTGTCCGCCGGCTCGACCGGACGTTCGATCCTGAGCGCGGCGGGCCTGGAGAACGCCACCGGCATCGTCGCCATCCGCTATGCCAAGGAAGTCGGCGTGCCGCGCTGGGTGAAGGATCCCGACGTGATGGCGTTCGAGGAATTGCGCAAGAAGTATCTGCCCAATGTCGATCCGGACAACACCATCGCCTTTGCCGGCTACGGCCAGGTGGTGTCGATGGCCGAAATCCTGCGCCGTTGCGGCGACGATCTGACCCGCGCCAGCGTCTTGAAGCAGGCGTCCAGCCTCAACGGGTTCCATTCGCCGTACATGCTGGACGGCGTGACCTACAGCTATACCCCCGACAACTACACGCCGATGAAGACGCTCTACATCTCCACCTTCAACGGCAAGGATTGGGATATTTCCGACAAGCCGGTCACGGAGTAAGCGCTCGGCTTCTAGGGGGATGCCTTTTTCTCCCCTCCCCGCCACGCGCTACGCGCGTGGGAGGAGGGGAGAAGATGGGCCGCCCTCGACGAAGCGCCTTTAACGGCTTACCTGTTGGGCCGTGCCGCCCCGCATCCTTGACCCTTCCCCGGCCGAGCCGGACGCGCTGCTGCCGGACCGTTTCGTCAAATGGTTCGCGGGCCGCGGATGGTCGCCCCGTGAATATCAGCTCGCCTTGCTCGCCAAG
>JBAQER010000843.1:0-5358 GCA_049286845.1 Bradyrhizobium sp. | reverse complement strand
TGGCCTCCAGCCCTGCGAGAATTTCCTTGATGCGATCGATGCTGGAGAGGATCAGCGAGACGGCTTCGGAGGTGACCGGCATTCCGTCGCGGAATTTGCCCATCAGCGTCTCGCCGGCATGGGCGAGTGCTTCGAGGCGCGGCAGGCCGAGAAAGCCGCAGGTGCCCTTGATAGTATGGACCAGCCGGAAAATATTATCCAGAATCTTGGCGTTGTTCGGATCCTGCTCGAACTTCACCAACTGGTTGTCGACCGTATCCAGGCTTTCGCTCGTCTCGGTCAAAAACTCCCGCAACAGATCGTCCATGAAACTGGCCTTCGAACGCACCGGCGCGCGACATCGACGCGCCTTTCGCAGTTTGGCCAGCTTCTATGCAAAGCGTTTAATATTGGTTGAGCAAATGGAAAAGAACGGGCTCAACAAAGAGATAAGACGGCTTCATTGAATCCGGGGGCGCTGTAAACCGCTGGTTAACCATGTTTGCGCGCGTCACGCATCAGGAGGCGGTCACGACCACCGCTTCGCCCTCGGGTGCGAGCACCACATTCAAGCCGCAGGCCTGCGCCAACAGCCGGGTATAATAAGGCTGCACGGCATGGGCATCGATGCTCGAGGCCGAGCCGGAACTCAGCATGTCGGCGATATTCTGCGGCATGCGGGCGTTGAGCCCGGTGGCGGCGACGCGAAAGCCGAAGGTCTCGCCTTCGCCGACCGGATCGACCGTCAGCACTCCGCCGCGCGGGATGGTCTGCTGCGCAATCACCATCATGTTCAGGAGCAGCTTGACCCGGTTTTTCGGCAGCAACACCCGCGGCAAGTTCCACGCGATCGTGGTCTTGGCGTCCTCGAGATGGCCGCGCGCCATGGTCTGCGCGTCGCCGAGATCGATCTGCGCGCCCGCCGATCCGGCAGCGCCGAACGCCAGGCGGCAGAACTGCAGCCGCGCCGAGGCTGTCTTGGCGCTCTTGCGGATCAATTCGAGCGCAAACTCGCGGTCTTCCGGCTTGGGATTGTCGTCGAGGACCTCAAGTCCATTGACGATGGCACCGACCGGACTGATGAGATCGTGACAAACCCGCGAGCACAGCAGCGCCGCCAGTTCGAGGGCGTCGGGGGCGGGACCGGGAGACGGGGTGCCGGACATAAGATGCTCCTGGAAATCCGTGACAGACGCGGACATGGCGAATCACGCATGCTCGCTGGCTTGATACACTGCGGACGCGCGTGCTGCCAACACAAGGCGGCCCAAGTGGAAAGACGACTGTAGATGACACCGCCCATGAATGAGGCACGTTCCTCAGGCCCCGTGATCGATCGCGATGCCGCGGCCGCGCTGATGGAGCCCCTGACCGCTCTCGTGGTCCAGGCCGGCGCCGCTATTCTCGCGGTCAACCGGGCCGCGATGAGGATCGAAGGCAAGGTCGATGGATCGCCGGTAACGGAGGCGGATCTCGCCGCCGACCGGATCATCGGCGAAGGGCTCGCGCGGCTCGTTCCGGAGCTGCCGGCGCTGTCCGAGGAGCGTGTCCAACTGGCGAAGCCGCCCTATGGCGGCAGTTTCTTTCTGATCGATCCGCTCGACGGCACCAAGGAATTTGTCGCGGGCCGCGACGAATTCACGGTCAATCTCGCGCTGGTGACCAACGGCACGCCGCTGTTGGGCATCGTCGGCGCGCCGGCGCTGGGATTGATCTGGCGCGGGCTGGTGGGCCGGGGCGCGGAGCGGCTGACAGTCGGCGACACGTCGCTGGGAGTGGCCGAACCGATCCATACCCGCAAGCATCCTCCGCCCGGCGCCCCCTGGATCGTGGCCGTCAGCCGCTCGCATGGCGATCCCCGGACCGAAGCCTTTATTTCGGCAAGGCCCGGCGCGGTCCGCGAGATGCTGGGCTCGGCGGTGAAGTTCGGCCGGGTGGCGGAGGGCGGCGCCGACATCTATCCCCGCCTCGCCCCTACCAGCGAATGGGATGTTGCGGCCGGCCACGCCGTCGTTACCGCGGCCGGCGGCAGGATCACGGATGGCCGGGGCGCGGCCTTGCAATTCGGCAGCGGGCGGGAGGGCTTTCGCGTGCCGGAATTCATCGCCTGGGGCGATCCTGCCGCGGCGGGGTAGCTATCCTACTGCGCCAGATTTTGCTCGAGCGCCGGCCAGCGCTCCTTCGCCTCCCGCAGGATCGGCGCCGGGTCGGCGGCGAACGCATCGCGGTTCTGTTCCCGGCCGAACAGATAAAGCCGCTGTCCCGCAATCGCCCAGAACCGGGGGTTGCCGGCATAGGTGACGCCGCGGGCCAGACCGGTGGGATCATAGCCGCCGAACTGGGGACCGTAGATCTCGGGATGGGCAACAAAGGAAGCGCGATTGCCCTCGTTGCGGAAACGCCAGACCGCGCCCGCCTCCGACGCCTCGAAGTCCGGCCGGCCGAGCTCGGCACGGCCGTCGGCGAAATAGGCCACCGGGTCGTACCCCTCGATGGCCAGACCGCTGTAACGGTTCATGACCACCCGCTCGGTGGTCTGGGCCCGGGCCGCCGACGGCGAGCAGGCCAGCGCGACCAGGCCTGCAAGGCCGGTCAGCAAGCCGATCAAGGCTATTCCGGGGCGAAAACGCGCTCCGCGGCCGTTGTCATTCCCTTCCTGCCGTTGTGCCGTCATAGTTGGTACCGATAACATCCGAGTCGGGGGACACCGGACGCAACCTAAATCCGTGCCTGTTGGCATCAGGTTAAGGCGGCGGCCGGGATACGATACCCAGGGGTTCTTTTATGATTTTCGCATCACGCCTCGCCGCGGTCGCGCTCGCCGCGCTGATGTGCTGGACCGTGCCCGCTTCCGCGCAGCAGGCGCCGCCGCCGCAATTGCCGCCGCCGCAGCGCCAGCCGACCCCCAGCACCTATGGGCCGGACGAACTGGTCAACGCCGGACACAAGTTCTTCGGCAACGTCTCGCGCGGGCTGGCTTCGGTGATCGAACGCGCGGTCAGCCAATGGGGCCTGCCGAACGGTTACGTCCTCGGCGAGGAAGGCTCCGGCGCCTTTGTCGCCGGCTTGCGATACGGCGAAGGCACGCTCTACACCAAGAATGCCGGCGACTTGCGGGTGTACTGGCAGGGACCGTCGGTCGGCTTCGACTGGGGCGGCGACGGCGCACGCACCATGACGCTGGTCTATAACCTGCCCGCGACCAACGCGATCTACCAACGCTTCGTCGGCATCGACGGCTCCGCCTATATCATCGGCGGCTTCGGCATGACCGCGCTGACCGCGAACAACATCGTGCTGGTGCCGATCCGCTCCGGTATCGGGCTGCGGCTTGGCGCCAACATTGGCTATCTAAAATACACCCCGCGCGCGACCTGGAACCCGTTCTGACGCGCCTATTTCCTGCCTGTTACCGCGCCAGCGTCGCTCCGGTTACGGATTCACGTTAACGCTGCAATAGGCTGGCCTTTCCCCTGCCCCCCATGGCATTGTGAAGAGTAGAATTTTTTCTCGCAGGGGTACCCTCCATGATCGAACCGATCATGTATCTGGCGATCGGTTTTCTGGTCTCGATGCTGTTCGGGCTGATGATCGTGCCGCTGGTGCATAACCGCGCGGTGCGGCTGACGACCCGGCGGCTGGAGGCCGCGACGCCGCTGTCGATGGCCGAAATCCAGGCCGACAAGGACCAGCTGCGCGCGGAATTCGCGATGTCGGCGCGGCGGCTCGAGATGAGCGTCGAGCAGCTCAAGAACAAGACCACCAGCCAACTCGCCGAACTCGGCAAGAAATCCGATGCGATCAATCGCATGAAGCTCGAGCTTGGCGAAAAGAACGCCACGATCTTTTCGCTCGAGGCGCGCGAGAAGGCGGTCAAGGAACAATTGCGGGCGACCGAAGAGGAATTCACCGCCAAGACTGAATCGCTGCGCGACGCCGGGCAGGCACTCAAGGACAAGCAAACCGAGCTGGCGAAGCTCAACACCGAACTGTCCGAACGTTCGATGACGGCGGAAACCCGCCAGGTCGAACTGGTGGCGGTGCGGACCCAGATCGACGCGCTCAAGAACCGCGTCGGCGACGCCGAAAAGGAATTTGCCGCCACGCAAGCCCGGCTCGAACAGGAGCGCTCCGACTCCGAGAAGGCGACGCGCGAACTCGCCGAGGCACGCAGCCGTGTCGAAAATTTGAGTCAGCGCGTTACCGATCTCGATCGCCAGCTGATCGTCCAGGTCAAGGAAGCGGAAATGCTCGGCAACCGCGTCAACGATCTGGAAGCCCGCCTTGCCACCCAGGGCAAGCTTCTGGCCGAGCGCGACGTCGAAAACAACCAGCTGCGCCAGGCGGTGGCCGCCGCGGAACACGCGGCCAAGGAAGCGCGCGACGAACTCAACACCACCAACAGCGGCAAATGGCCGGCGCTGGAAAAGCTGAAGGCCGAAAAGGCGGCCGTCGAGGAACAACTCACCGCCGCGCGCGACGAACGCGCCAAGCTGCAGCGCGACATCAACGCCATCCAGCAGCAGGCCGAAAGCTCATGGGCGACCGAGCGCATGGAAAATGCGCTGCTGCGCGAGCGCATCAACGATATCGCCGCCGAAGTGGCAAAGCTCGCGATGCAGCTCGAGGGGCCGAATTCGCCGATCGAGGCCATGCTGGCAGCGGAACCGGCCCCCCCGCCGAAGGCGGCGAAGGCCGCCAACGGCACAGCCGCCAATACCGGCGTTTCCGAGGGCGGCGGCACACTGGCCGAGCGCATCCGGGCGCTGCAGTCCCACGCCTCCCGCGCCCGCCAGCAGCAGCCCGGCTGAAACTTCGTCGTTCAGCCGGTTGCCGAACGACCCTTGCAGCTTGACACTATGGCCCCGCACTTCGTAAATCGCGGGCAGCGACAGCGTGTCATGTTCGCCCAAGCGCCGTGTTCCGGCCCTTGATTCTGCACGAAAATCCCGGACGCATAGCTCAGCGGGAGAGCGTTCCCTTCACACGGGAGAGGTCCAAGGTTCGATCCCTTGTGCGTCCACCATGCCTATCTGCAGCCTGTTTCTCAAAGCCAGTCAGTTGGCGCGAAGCGATTGCCGGATCCGGTGCCGATGCCCCCTCAAAAGCTCGTCGTTCTCATCGCCAGCCTGACCGGCGGCGCGATCGGCCTGTTTGCGCCGGTGGGTGTCGTGAAATGGCTGCTGCAGACCGAGCCCGAGGACGCCGGAATCCTGACGCTGTTCTTCCTGCCGGTCTGGTGCCTGATCGTGGTCGCGGGACTGTTGAGCGGCCGCAGGCTGGGATTGCTTGCGACCGGCAAGCGGGCGCTGCACAGATAGGGTGTTTGATCGGGCCCTGAGGCTACGCCGTCAAATCCCGAGTAGCCAAACCGCAACC
>JBAQER010000842.1:0-3663 GCA_049286845.1 Bradyrhizobium sp. | reverse complement strand
ATGTCCGGCGTGGTAAGGTCCGCGCCGGATCGGCAGCAACGGATGGCTTGCGATGTTCGAGGGCTGGGATGCCGTGGTGTTGGCCCGGGCGCAGTTCGCCTTCACGATGTCGTTTCACATCGTGTTTCCCGCCTTCTCGATCGGGCTGGCCAGCTATCTCGCGGTGCTGGAGGCGCTGTGGCTGTGGACCGGGCGCGAGGTCTTCATCAACCTGTTCAATTACTGGCTGAAGATTTTTGCGGTCGCGTTCGGCATGGGCGTGGTGTCGGGCATCGTGATGTCCTACGAGTTCGGCACCAACTGGTCGGTCTTCTCCGACAAGACCGGCCCTGTCATCGGCCCCTTGATGGCCTATGAGGTGCTGACCGCCTTCTTCCTCGAGGCGGGCTTCCTCGGCGTCATGCTGTTCGGCCTGGAACGGGTCGGCCACCGGCTGCATTTCGTCGCCACCCTGATGGTGGCCGTGGGCACGCTGATCTCGGCGTTCTGGATCCTGTCGGCCAATTCCTGGATGCAGACGCCGGCCGGCTACGCCGTCAATGCCGACGGGCAGTTCGTCGCCGCCGACTGGCTCAAGGTGATCTTCAATCCGTCGTTTCCCTACCGCCTCGTGCACATGGTGCTGGCGGCTTACCTGACGACCGCGCTGGTGGTCGGCGCCGTCGGCGCGTTTCATCTGCTGCGCGACCGGCATCTTGCGGGTCCGCGGGTGATGTTTTCGATGGCGATGTGGATGGCTACCCTGGTGGCGCCGATCCAGATCGTCGCCGGCGACCAGCACGGCCTCAACACGCTGGAGCATCAGCCGGTGAAGATCATGGCGATGGAAGGCCATTTCCAGAGCCACAAGGACGGCGCGCCGCTGGTGCTGTTCGGGCTGCCCGACCAGGCCGCAGGCAAGGTCAAGTATGCGGTCGAAGTGCCCAAACTGGGCTCGCTGATCCTCAAACATTCGCTCGATGCGCCGCTCGCCGGCCTCGACACCGTACCGCGCAAAGACTGGCCGCCGGTGCCTATCACTTTCTGGTCGTTCCGGCTCATGGTCGGCATGGGATTCCTGATGATGGGGCTCGGCCTGCTGAGCCTGTGGGCGCGCTGGCGCGGCACGCTCTATCAATCCCGCCTGCTGCATATGTTCGCGCTGGCGATGGCCCCTTCGGGCTTCATCGCCGTGCTGGCGGGCTGGGTCACCACCGAGACAGGGCGCCAGCCGTTCACGGTGTACGGGCTGTTGCGGACGGTTGACGCCGCCTCACCGCTGGCGACGCCCGCGGTCGCATCCTCCCTGATCGCCTTCATCATCGTCTATTTCACGGTGTTCTCCGCCGGCGTCATCTACCTTCTCCGGCTGATGGCGGCGCCGCCGCATCACGGCGAAAGGGGACCGGGCGGGGATGCGCCGGCGCGCGCCGCCGGCATCACGCCCGCCGCCGGTGCGACAGCGCGGGGGACCGCCTGATGACCGCCAGCATCGACATCGCGACCGTCTGGGCCTTCATCATCGCGTTTGCGGTGTTCGTCTATGTCGTCATGGACGGATTCGACCTCGGGCTCGGCATTCTTTTTCCGCTGTTTCCCAAGAAAGAAGATCGCGACGTGATCATGAACAGCGTCGCGCCGGTCTGGGACGGCAACGAAACCTGGCTGGTGCTCGGCGGCGGCGGCCTGATGGCGGCGTTTCCGCTGGCCTATGCGGTGCTGATGCCGGCGCTGTACACCCCCATGATCGCGATGCTGATCGGCCTGATCTTTCGCGGCGTCGCCTTCGAGTTTCGCTGGCGCGTAACGCAGGGCAAGCGCAATCGCTGGGACATCGCCTTTGCCGGCGGATCGTTGCTGGCGACGCTGGCGCAGGGCATCGCGCTCGGCGCCATCCTGCAGGGCGTGCATGTCGAGGGACGGCATTATGCCGGCGGCTGGTGGGACTGGCTGACGCCGTTCAGCATCCTGACCGGGATCGCGCTGGCGATCGGCTACGCGCTGTTGGGCGCGACGTGGCTGGTCATGAAGACCGAAGGCCCGTTGCGCGACAAGGCCTACCATCTCTGCTGGTTTCTGTTGTTCGCGATGATCGGCGCCATCGGCGCGGTCAGCATCGCCACGCCGTTCCTCCATATCCAGTACACGCAGCGCTGGTTCAACTGGCCGAACGTCGTCCTGACCGCGCCGGTGCCGATCGCGGTCGCCGCCGTGACCGTTTTGCTGCTGCGCAGCCTCGCCAACAAATGGGACTACCAGCCGTTCTTCCTGACGCTGGCGCTGTTCGCGCTGTCCTATGCCGGGTTGGGCATCAGCATGTGGCCCTATATCGTGCCGCAGAGCATCACCATCTGGCAGGCGGCATCGCCCGAGAACAGCCAGATCTTCATGCTGTTCGGCGTCGCGGTGCTGGTGCCGCTGATCCTCGGCTATACCGGCTGGGCCTATTGGGTATTCCGCGGCAAGGTCAGGGCCGGGAGCGGTTATCATTGACGCGGATCGAACCGAAGCCGCCGCCGCTGACGCAGCGTCTACTGTGGTTTGCCATGCTCTGGCTCGGCGGCGTCGGCGCCGTGGCGGCCATATCCTTCGGTCTGCGGTTGTGGATCGGCCCGAAATGACGGGTTTGCGCCGACCGCAGACGGCAAAACTCGAAAATTCGTGGCATTCCAGTGACCTATCCGCCACATTCGCCTTGGACTTGCCATCAAGCTGGCCCTGAGATTTGATGGTTCCACTGATTTGGCCAAGGCGGCAGGGAGAGATTTGCATGACGAAGTTTCGGCACCTGATCTGGACGATGGCCGCCGCGGCCGGACTGACGCTTTCGGTCTCACCTAGCTTCGCACAGAAGCCCGATGTCGGCGACCAGCCGGGCCTTATCGCCGATGACAGCGTCGAACTGGATCCGCAATTCCGGCGCACGGCGGTGCTCTATCGCACCTCGGAAGCCCCTGGCACGATCATCATCGCGACCGCGGAACGCCATCTCTATTTGATCCAGGGTAACGGCCGCGCGCTGCGCTACGGCATCGGCGTCGGCCGCGAAGGCTTCCAATGGCAGGGGCTGCTGAACATCACACGCAAGGCGGAATGGCCGGACTGGACCCCGCCGCCGGAGATGATCGCGCGCCAGCCCTATCTGCCGCGCTTCATGGCCGGCGGTCCGGGCAATCCGCTCGGGGCACGTGCGATGTATCTCGGCACCACCGTCTATCGCATCCACGGCACCAACCGGCCGGATACGATCGGCACCGCCGTCTCCTCCGGCTGCTTCCGGCTGGTCAATGCCGACGTGAGCGACCTCTATGAGCGCGTCCCGGTCGGCACCAAGGTCATCGTGCGGCAGAGGCCGGAATTGTAAACCGCAGCGGCTCGTTTCACGACCGTCCCATTTCCCTGACATTGGTGAGAAAAGATGTTTCGCACATTTCGAGGCGGCCTCCTGATTGGAATGGCGGTCGCAATCGCGGTCGCGGCTGCCGCCATTACCTATGAACGCTACGACACGAAAACCCTGAAGCGGACCATCCGCCGCGGCGAGGTGCTTTGCGGCGTCAACAAGGGGCTGCCCGGCTTCTCGATTCCGGACGACAAGGGCAACTGGAGCGGCTTCGACGTGGATTTCTGCCGCGCGGTTGCGGCGGCGATCTTCGACGATCCCAGGAAAACGAAGTTCGTTGC